>CAZIBN010000040.1:0-34176 GCA_964537395.1 uncultured Elusimicrobia bacterium | reverse complement strand
GAATGGCCGAACCGACCTCTCCGGCGATCCTCATCATCGACGACGACAAGAATCAGCGGAACATGCTGGCCTTCGCCCTACGGGATAAGGGCTATGTGGTCGTGGCCGCGGACAACGGCGCTCAGGCGCTCGAGCAGGCGAAGCTTCAGGTCTTCGACGCCGCCGTGTGCGACATCATGATGCCCGGCATCAACGGCGTCGACACCCTCAAGCAGCTCAAGCTGATCCAGCCAAGCCTGCCGGTGATCATGGCCACCGCCTATGCCACGAACGCGCTGGCCTCCGCTTCGATGAAGAGCGGGGCCTTCGGGTACATCGCCAAGCCCTATGAGCTCAAGGAGCTGTTCGTGATCCTTGAGCGGGCCGTGATCCGGGACACGCGCCGGGAGCCGTGAGACTCGACCGCAAGTTCCTGATCCTGTTCGTCATCGTTCTGCTCGTCTTCGCCCGCCTGATCAGCGTCTCCTCCCGCCGCGCCGTCCACTCCGTGCTGGTCACCAACCTCGAGGCCGCGGCGCGGGCTCATCAGGCCGATATCGTCCGGTCCATGGCCGTGGGCCTACGGAAGGGAAATGAGGATCTTCTGTCCGACTATCTTCGCGGCTGCCTCGGCGGGCTGGGGGCGTCCTACGCGGCGGCCCTGGACGAGGACGGCATCGTCCGGCTTTCGGAAAGCGTGACGCCTCTGACGCGGGCCCCGGGCGAAAGATTCATCGATTGGCAGAAGGGTCTGTCCCAGCCCATTTCAAGGGAATCGACCCATGAAGGGCAGCGAGTTCTGGAGCTGGTGCTGCCGGGGGCGAGAGGTGGCCTTCTTCTCGGCTATGGTCTCGAGGATGTTCTGCTCACGGAGAGGCAGATCGCGATCAAGCTCTTCCTGTTCACCGGCGCGGCCGGCGGCCTGACCCTGGTCCTGCTGATGCTTCTGATGCGCGATCTGGCCCGGCGTGAGGACAAGCTTCGCCAGACGGAGAAGCTCTCGGCACTCGGTAGGCTGGCGGCCGGCATCGCCCATGAGATCAACAACCCGCTCGGCAGCATCCTCGGCTTCGCGCAGGCCGCGGCGGCCAGGCTCAAGCCGTCCGATGCGTTGATGCCGGCGCTCAGCGGCATCGAGGAGGAGGCTTTACGCTGCCGGACCCTCGTGCAGAACCTGCTCTCCTTCTCTCGCCAGAGCCCGTCTGATTTCGAGGAGTTCGATCTCGCGCGGGCGATCGAGGACACGGTGTCCATGATCGAGTCCCAGGCGCGGGTCCAGGGCGTGACGATCGTTCGCGAGATGAAGGGAGGCCTTCTCGCGTCGGGCGACCGGGGCCAGATCCAGCAGGTGGTCATGAACCTGTGCACGAACGCCATCGACGCCATGCCCCAAGGCGGCAGGCTCGTGATACGTACAGGCGCATCGAGCGGCAACCGGGTGTTTTTTGAGATGCAGGACGGCGGCACGGGCATCCCGGAGAACATCAGGCATAAGATCTTCGACCCCTTCTTCACCACCAAGGAGGTGGGCAAGGGCACCGGCCTCGGGCTGTCTTTGGTCCATGAGATCGTCGTCAGGCACGGGGGCGCCATCGAGGCGAGCTTCCCGTCGTCGGGCGGCTCCATTTTTCGCGTCACGCTGGCCGACCGGGCCAGCCGGGCGAAATGATATAATCACGGTTGTCCCCCAAAATACTCGTTATTCGGCTTTCCAGCCTTGGTGACGTCGTTCTGACCGGGCCGGTGTATAAGAGCCTAAAAGCCCATTGGCCCGCTTGCCGGGTCACGGTCCTCGTCAAGCCCCAGTTCGCGGCCGCCCTCAAGGGCCATCCGGGCGTGGATGAGGTCGTGCCCTTTACCGGCATAGCGGACGCCGTGCGCCTGGCCAAGACGCAGGGCTTCACCCACCTGCTGGACCTGCATGGGAACCTTCGCTCGTTCCTGATCCGGACCTTGGCGCGGGTGCCCAATACCGCGACCTATCGCAAGAACGCGCTGGCGCGGCGACTGTTCGTCGCCCTGCGCGTCTCGAGCCCCGGCCTTCAGCTCCACACCGTGGACCGCTATCACGAGGCGCTCGCCGCCTGGGGCGTGCCGCGCGCGCCGAGCGTGCTCAGCTCCGCGGATTACGGGGCGGTCGGCGCGACGCGCGGCGCCAAGAAGGTCCTCGTGATGCAGAGCGCGTTCCTCGGCGACAGCCTTCTGACCTTGCCGCTGCTGCGCCGGCTCAAGGAGCTCCTTCCCGGCGCGACCGTGACCGTCCTGACGCTCGCCAAGACCGCCGGCATCTTCCGCGGCACGCCCTGGGCCGACTCGGTCCTCATCGACGACAAGCGCGGCGTTCACGGCGGGCTGACGGGCCCTTGGGCCATCGCACGGGAGCTCCGGACCCACGGCTTCGACCTCGTCGTGATCCCGCATCGCTCGTTCCGCTCCGCGTTGATCGCGAAGCTTTCCGGCATCGCGCGCCGCATCGGCTTCGATTCGAGCGCCGGGAGCTTCCTGCTCACCGATACGGTCCCGTTCTCCTGGCTCATGCACGACCTCGAGCGCAATCTCTCCTTGACCTTGCCGCTCGGAGCCGGCGCCGCGCCGTCCTCCGGCGAATCCCGCTACGTCGCACCGCCCGCGATGACCCCGAAGCTGTCCGCGCTTCTTCCCGACGGGCCTCTCGCCGGCATCCACCCCGGCTCGGCGTGGGCCACGAAGCGCTGGCTTCCCGAGCGCTTCGCTGAGCTGTGCGTTCGCCTGAAGGCAGACGGCTTCACGCCGGTCCTCGTCGGCGGGCCTGACGACAAGGCGCTTGGCGCGAGCATCGCCCGAGACTGCGGCGCGCTCGACCTCGTCGGCCGGACCGACCTCGAGGAGCTTAAGGCTCTCATGGGCCGCTTGTCGGTCTTCGTGACCAACGACTCGGGCCCGATGCACCTCGCCGCGGCGGCGGGCGTGCCCGTCGTGGCCATCTTCGGCGCGACCACGCGCGAGCTGGGCTTTTTCCCTTATGGTCCGGGACATCGTGTCATCGAAGCGGACCTCGCCTGCCGGCCGTGCGGCCTACACGGGGCGCGGGAATGCCCCGAGGGCCATTTCCTCTGCATGCGGCTTCTGACCGTGGACCGGGTGCACGCGGCGTGCCGGGAGATTGTGAAGGCCGGGGCGCCCGCGTGAAGATAATCCATATCGAGGACGAGCCCTGGGATTCGGGCATGGCCCACTACGCCGTGACGCTCGCCGTCGAGCAGGTCCGCAACGGCCACCGGGTCGAGTTCTGGGGCCGCGCCGACTCCCCGGTGCTGACCGAGGCGCGCCGGCTCGGCCTCGTGGTGCGCGGCTGGACAGGAGGCGCCGCGGGGCTGCTGTCCTGGGGCTCTCAGCGCCGCGAGGCCGGCGCGTTCGCCCCCCGAGTCATCAACGCCCACACCGGCTCAGCGCACACCTTGGCGCTGATGCTGGCCGCCAAGCGCCCATGCGCCGTCGTACGCACGCGCGGAGACGCCCGCATGCCCAAGGCCGGGGCGCTCGCGCGCTTTGTCGCCGCGCGCACGAACGCGTTCATCGCGGTCAACCGCGCTCTTGAGGCGGCTCTCAAGTCCGCTTTCCCTCAAGCCAAGGTCGCGCGCGTGGCGCAGGGCCTCGAGGGCCCGGCGCATGCGACCTTCCTGCCTGCCGCACCCGTCGTCGGCATGATCGCGCGCTTCGACAAGGTCAAGGGCCACGAGATCCTCATCGACGCGCTCGCCCGTCTGAAGCCCCGGTTTCCCGCGCTGCGCGCCCGCTGCGCCGGCGAGGGGCGCCTCCTCGAACGCCTGCGCTGGCAGCTTAAGCCCGCAGGGCTCGATTCCGTCGTCGAGTTCCCCGGCCGCGTCGCCGACAAGTGGGCGTTCATGGCCGCCTGCAGCATCGGCGTGGTCCCGTCATTGGGCTCGGAGGCCGTTTCGAGGGCCGCGCTCGAATGGATGTCTCTGGGCCGCCCGGTGATCGCCTCGAGCGTGGGCGGGCTCCCCGACCTTGTCGAGGACGGCGTCACCGGACTGCTCGTGCCGCCCGGCGATTCGGCGGCGTTCTCCGAGGCCCTGGAATCTCTCCTCCGTGATCCAAAAAAGGCCGAGGCCCTCGGCCGCAACGGGCGCGCGCGCTGGGAAAGCGAATTCGGCCTGAGCACGTTTTACGAAGAGACTCAACGGGTTTACAATGAAGCCACGGCCCATCTACCATCTTGACGGCGAGCCGGGCTTCCGCGGCGGGGAGCGCCAGCTCCTCTACCTCGCGGCGGCCCTGCGCGCGCGCGGGCGGCGCGGCGTCGTGTGCGCGCGCGCAGGCGGGGAGCTTGAGGCCCAGGCCCTCAAGCAGGGCTTTGAAACGAAGGCCATGTCCCCCGCGCTTATATTTCGCGCCCGCTCCGAAGGCGCCATCCTTCATGCCCACACCGGCCACACCGCCTCAACGGCGGCCCTGGCGTCCTGGGCCGGCATCCCCGTCGTCTCGCACCGCCGCGTGGACTTCCCCGTGAGCGGCCTCAGCGCCCGCTTGAAGTACGGCGCCGCGGGCAAGGTCGTCTGCGTTTCGCGCGCCATCGCGGACATCATGAAGGCGGCCGGCACTCCCGAGCGCCTGCTCTCCGTGATCCCCGACGGACTGCCCGTGACAGCGGAGGAGAGTAAGTGGGCCGCCGTCGATCCTGCGCGGTTTGCCCCTCCCTCGCCCGAGGAGCGCGCGGCTTTCCGCCGCGCGCTTGCCGAGGAGTTCCGCATTCCGCAAGACGCCGTTTTTATCGGCAACCTCGCGGCGCTCGTTCCTCACAAGGACCATGCCGCCTTGCTCGCGGCGGCCGTCATCGTTCTGCTCCAGCGGCCCAATGTGAAGTTCCTCATCGCCGGGCGCGGCCCCGAGGAAGCGAATCTGTTCGAGAGCATCATGCGCATGGGCCTGGTCGGCAAGGTCATCCTGGTCGGGCATATGCCCGAGCCGATGCCCCTCCTGAAGGCGCTCGACATCTACGTTCAATCGTCGTGGGGCGAGGGGATGGGCTCGGTCCTGATCGAGGCCGCCGCCTGCGGCGTGCCGATCGCGGCCACCACCGCGGGCGGGATACCGGAGGTGGTGGAGAACGGCGAGACGGGCCTATTGGTGCCGCCGCGCCACCCCGAAGCGCTGGCGGAGGCGCTGATCCGGTTGATCGATGACAAGCCTCTCAGAGAAAGCCTGGCGGCCGAAGGCCGCAAACGGGTGAGCCGTTTTGGGCTGACGCGCATGGCCAACGAAATGGAGAAGATATATGACTCCCTCTCTTAGCGCGATCTTGATCGCGAAAAACGAAGAGAGGGACCTTCCAGGGTGCTTGGACTCTTTGAAGGGTTTAGTGAACGAGATCATCATCGTGGTTTCCGACGACACCACCGACCTCACCATGGATATCGCGAAGCGATATGGGGCCAAAACCAGCTCCCGGAAATTCGACGATTACGCAAGAATGCGCCAAGCCAGTCTCAATGTCGCCGAAGGCGACTGGTGTTTATGGATCGATCCCGACGAAAGGGTGACGCCGGAGTTGTCGGAGGAGATCCGTGCGGCCCTGTCGAAGAATCCTCGATTCTTTGCCGTTGATATCCCTTTTTCCGTCCGCTTCCTCGGCCGCGAGATGCGCTGGGGCGGCCTCGGCCACGAGTCCCACGTCCGTTTGTTCCGTCGCGACAAGGCCCGTTTCACCGGCGGCGCCCTGCATGAGAGCCTGATCATCGACGGCCCCGTTTCGGCGTTCGTCAATAAGATCGTCCACGAACCCTACCGCGACATCCCCGACTATCTGTCGAAATTGGACCGCTACACGACCTTGGCCGCCCGGAAGCGCTTCGAGGCCGGCAAGCGTTTCACCGTTTTCCATCACCTGATCCTGCCCTGGGAATTCTTCGCGCGCGCCGTTCTGAAGCTCGGCTTCCTCGACGGATATCAGGGCCTCGTCTGGGCCGGCCTGTCGTCCTTCCACAGCTGGCTCAAATATGTGAAACTGGGTCGGATGCAGAAGGAGAAATCCCAATGACCAAACCGATCCCGGCCCCTAGGTTATCCCCCATACTTCCAACGTTGGAAACGCTGGGGATAACTCCGGTGCCCGTGCCGGGCTTGGGATTCAGGAGCGCTTTCAGATGATCGGAACACTCGCGATCCTCGGCGCCGTCGCCGCGGGCCTCAGCGCCCGCTGGAACTGGTGGCGCCCCGCCGTCACCAACGGCATGCCCGTCTTGATGTACCACAAGATCGGCGACTACCCCCCCGGCTCCGGGCTCAAGAAGCTGTGGGTCACGACCTCCGATTTCCGCAAGCAGCTCGAATATCTCCGGGACAACGGCTACACCGCCATCGACTTCCGCGACTGGCGCGACGCGGAGAAGGGCATCAAGCCTCTGCCCGCGAAGCCCGTCATGATCACCTTCGACGACGGGTACATGAACAATTACGACCTCGCCTTCCCCCTGCTGAAGGAATTCGGCATGAAGGGCTGCATCTTCCTCGTTTACGAGACGATGGAGAAGCACAACGGCTGGCACGACCCGAAGTCCGAGCCCTGGCTGAAGATGCTCACCTGGGCGCAGATCAAGGAGATGCAGGACTCCGGCTTCATCGAGTTCGGCTCCCATACGATGCGCCATCGCAACCTCGCCGCGCTTCCGCTCGACGAGGTCCGCTGGGAGCTTCGCGAGAGCAAGGCGCGGCTCGAGGAGAAGCTCGGTTGCGAGATGGTCGGCTTCGCCTATCCGTACGGCTCCGGCGCGTATAAGCCCGACGTGCGCCAGGCCGCGCTCGACGCGGGCTACCGCTTCGATTTTTCCATCAAGCAGGGCATGTCGCCTCTTCCCTGGGCCCGCGAGAAGGAGGCGGTCAAGCGGCTCCTGGTCCGCGGCGACGACAACATGTTCGACTTCCACCTGAACATGACCCGGGGCAAAGCGCGCTTCTGATGGACATCGCCGCGCCCCGCTCTATCCTGGTCATCCAATTGCGCCGCCTCGGCGACGTGATCATGACGACGCCCGCCCTGGAAGCCCTGAAGAAGACCTACCCGAACGCGAAGCTCGACTTCCTGGTCGAGGCTCCGGGCGCCGAGGCCGTGGCCGGGCATCCAGCGATCGATGAGATCCTCGTGTACGACGCCGTGGGCGTGCTCGGGGCCTTGAGCTGGGCGTCTAAGATCCGCGCCCGCCGCTACGATTGGGTGATCGATTTCCTGGCCAATCCGCGCACCGCCTTGCTGACGTTGCTCTCAGGCGCGAAGATCAAGGCCGGGCCCGCTCACGTCGCGCGACGATGGGCCTACAACCACCGCATGCTTCAGCCCTCCAAGCCTACCTACGCCGCGCAGGAGAAGGTCCTCTGGCTGTCGGGGCTCGGGATCTCTCCCGCCGACGCGCCGGAGCTGCCCCGGCTCTATTTGGCGGAACGCACAATGCCCCTTCATAATATCGTCGGCCTCGTGCCCCCTTCGCGCAAGGAGACGCGCCGCTGGCCGGCGCCGTCCTACGCGCGCCTGGGCCGCCTCTTGCGCGAGAAGCACGGCTGCCGCCTTAAGGTGTTCTGGGGCCCCGGAGAAAAGGACCTGGCCGATGAAGTCGTGCGCGGCATCGGCGAAGGCGCCTACGCGATCGGCGAGACTCGTACGATCTCCGACCTCGCCCGCGAGCTCGCCGAATGCCGCGTCGTCGTGGGCAACTGCGCCGGGCCCAAGCACGTGGCCGTCGCCCTCGGAGTGCCCACGGTGACGATCCACGGCTCCTCGGATCCGGTCTCCTGGACGCCAGTGCATCCCGATCACCGCTTCGTGCGCCTCGACGAGCTGCACTGCATCGGCTGCCGCTCCAACGATTGCGCCTATAACCTCGAGTGCATGCGCCAGCTCCCCGCCGAACGGGTCCTGCCCGCCGTCGAGCATCTACTAGAGAAGACGCAGGCGCGGGCATGACCTGGAGCAAGCGCCGCGAGAAGCTGAGGCGCTCGATGGGCGGGCGCGCGCTGCTCGCGGCGGCGTCGCTGGCGTACGGCGCCGGCGTCCTCGCGCGGCGCGGGATGTACGCCGCGGGCGTATTCAAGCGCAAGCGCATCAAGGCGCGGGTCGTCTGCATCGGGAACCTGACCGTGGGCGGCACCGGCAAGACCCCCGCGGTGCTCCTCGCGGCCGAGACCCTGCGCAAGCGCGGCCATGAGGTCGCGATCCTGTCGCGAGGCTACGGCCGCCAGGCCCCCCGGGCGGAGGTGTCCGTGCTTATCGACGGGCGCCACGTGGACTGGCGCGAGTGCGGCGACGAGCCATGGATGATCCATCAGTCGCTCAACGGCCAGGGCATCCCCGTGCTCGTGTGCCCGGACCGAGCGAAAGCCGGAGCGCTCGCCGTGGAGATGTACGGCAGCCGCGTGGTGATCCTCGATGACGGCTTCCAGCATCTGCGCCTTCACCGCGATCTCGACATCGTGCTGGTCAACGCGCGCGATCCCTTCGGCGGGCGTCGCCTGCTCCCGCTCGGCGACCTGCGGGAGCCGCTCTCCGCGCTGCGCCGCGCGGGCATGGTCGTCATCACGCACGCCGACCGCGTGACGGCTGCGGAGCTCACGCGCCTGCGCGCGGACATCGAGCAGCTCCATCCCGGCGTGACGATAGTCGAGTCCGAGCACAAGGCCGACCACCTGCTCAACGTGAAGACCGAGGCCAAGCTTGCGCTCTCGCATCTGAAGAACAAGGCGGCCGTGGCGCTGTCGGGCATCGGCGACCCGCTCTCGTTCGAGACCCAGCTCGAGGCTCTCGGCATCAAGGTCGCGCAGTCCTGGCGCTATCCGGACCATCATCCCTACTCGAGCCGGGAGCTTCGCTCCATCGAGGATCTGCGCGGCGGCCTTCCTCTCGTCATGACCCACAAGGACTTCGTCCGTCTGCCCGAGGATTGGCGCGAGTGCCTGGCCGGCGAGGTGTTCGTCCTCGGCATCAAGCTCGACCTGCTCAAGGGCCGCAACGCCTGGATCGACATGCTCGAGGAAGTGGCGGGAGGCAGGCGAAAATGAACGCACGAATGGCTCTGCTTATGGCGGCCTCCGTGATCCTGGCCGCCTGTGCCGTGAATCGTCGCGCGTCCGACCCCATGCCTATCGCCTCCGTTGCGACGCCGGCCGCGCCGACCCTCGTCGACCAGAGCACGGTTCCGATCAGCCTTGCGATAACGATCCCGGCCGAGATGCCCGTTGAGGCAGAGCCTCTTCCCTATGTCGTTGAAAAGCCGCCAACGACCACCCCGGTTCCGCCCGTAGTCGCGTCGACCTCAGCCGTGCCGCCGAAGGCGGCCGCCGTCTTCGCCCCGCTATCCAAGCCGCGCGTGTGGGGCCGCGTGGCGATCACCACGGCGATCGTGTCCCCCTCCCAGCTGATCGGGCCCGAGGTTCCGTACTCGTCCGAATACCGCGCGCTCCCCGTTTTCCCGGAGAAGCTGGTCTTCAGCATGTCCTGGGGGCTGCTCTCGGTCGGTGAGGCCACCCTCGGCGTGGACAAGATCGTGATGTTCAACGGCCGCCCCGCCTACCACCTGGTCAGCGAGGCCCGCTCGAACTCGTTCTGCGACACGTTCTACGTGGTGCGCGATATCAACGAGTCCTGGCTCGACGCGCGCACCTTGACCTCGCTGGGCTACTCGAAGAAGGTCCGCGAGGGCCACTTCTTCCGCGACGAATGGGTCCTGTACGACCGCGACGCCATGACGTTCGTCAACCGGCGTACGAGCAAGGACGGCAGCTTCAACGTGCGCGTGGGGACCATCCCGGCGCAGGTGCAGGACATCCTCTCCAGCATCTTCTACACCCGGGCCCAGCCCCTTCAGGACGGCGCTGAGGTGAAGGTGAACGTGAACACCCCAGATAACTGGCCGCTGATCATCAAGGTCATGAAGCGCGAGAGCCTCAAGGTTCCCGCCGGCCGTTTTCAGTCCGTCATCGTCGAGCCCGCGATGGCGCGGGAAGGGATCTTCGTTCAGAAGGGCAAGCGGCTTCGCCTCTGGTTCTCCGACGATCCGAAAAAGAGGATGCTCATGATGAAGGCCGAGGTCTTCTTCGGGAATGTCACGGCGGCGCTGCGGGAAATGTTATGATCAATACCCGTACGATGCCGACGCAGCGACTCGAGCGCCAAGAGCTTCTACGGACCATCGCCCGCTTCCCCGGGCGCCGCGTCCTTGTCGTCGGCGACCTCATGCTGGATCAGTACGTGCGCGGCTCGGTCGGCCGCATCTCCCCCGAAGCCCCCGTCCCGGTCGTGCGCGTCACCGGCGAATCCCACATTCCCGGCGGCGCCGGGAATGTCGTTAATAACCTCGCGGCGCTCGGCGCCAGCGTGTCCGTCCTGGGCGTGATCGGCGAGGATGATGCCGGCGCCCGGCTCGTGGAGTATTTCCGCGGACGCGGCGTGAATGTGTCGGGCGTCTGCGTGGACGTGGAGCGTCAGACCACCCAGAAGTGCCGCGTCATCGCCGAGCGGCAGCAGGTCGTGCGCTTCGACCGCGAGACGTCCGGGCCCTTGTCCGAGGCCACTCAATCCCGGCTGCTCGCCAGCCTCGATGAGGAACTCGCCAAGGCCGACGCGGTCATCCTGTCCGACTACGGCAAGGGCGTCATCAATCCCCGCGTGCTCGCGCGTGCGATCAAGTCGGCCCGACGCCGGGGCCTTCCCATCACCGTGGACCCCAAGCCCGAGCACTTCCGCCTGTACAAGGGCGTGACCTGCGTGACGCCGAACACCTCCGAGGCCTGGGCGTGCATGCGCCGCGACGCGAAGGCCGGCTCGGACGCGATCGACGTGCTCGGCAAGGATATCCTGAAGGTCCTCAAGAGCCGCTCGGTGCTGATCACTCGCGGGCCCGACGGCATGAGCCTGTTCGAGGACGGCCGCAGGCCCCGGATCACCCATATCCCGACCCAGGCGCGCGAGGTGTTCGACGTGTCCGGCGCGGGCGATACCGTGATCTCGACCTTGACCTTGGCCCTGGCCGCCGGGGCGCCGTTGCGCCGCGCGGCCGCGCTCGCCAACCACGCGGCCGGCATCGTGGTCGCCAAGCTCGGCACGGCCACGACGGACTGCGCTGAGCTCTCAAGGGCGGTCAGATGAGCGCCTGCCTCACCGTGATCCCCGCGCGCCTCGGCTCCACGCGCTTCCCGCGCAAGGTCCTGGCGAAGCTCGCCGGGCGCACCATGATCGAATGGTGCTGGCGGGCCGCGAAGGCCGCCAAGCTCGGGCCCGTGCTGGTCGCCGTGGATAGCCGCGAGGTTGCCGACGAGGTCCGGCGCTTCGGCGGGGAATTCGTGATGACTTCGCCCTCCCTTCCGTCCGGCTCGGACAGGGTCTGGGCCGCCGCGAAAGGCCGCCGCGAACCGGTCATCTTGAACTACCAGGGAGACATGCCTCTCTTGAAGCCCTCGACGCTTCGCGCCACGGTCAAGGCGCTCAAACGGGGCTCTGATATCGCGACCTCGGTGATCGCGCTGAGCGACGCTTCCCGCCGGGCAGATAAGCATGTCGTCAAAGCGGTCTTGGCCAAGAACGGCCGCTGCCTGTATTTCTCCCGCGCTCCGGTGAGCTCGTGGGAGCATCTGGGGCTTTACGCTTACCGCAGGGCCGCTTTGAAACGCTTCGTGTCCATGCCGCCCTCTCCGCTGGAGAAGAGCGAGAAGCTCGAGCAGCTTCGGGCCCTTGAGGACGGAATGATCATCGACGGCGTGATCGTGCGCGAGCGCCCCGTCGCCGTGGACGTCCCCTCCGATTTAAGACGCGCCGAGAACATGTTGCGCCGAGGACACCAATGACCACCAAGTATATCTTCGTGACGGGCGGAGTCGTGAGCTCGCTGGGCAAGGGCATCACCGCGTCCTCGATCGCCAAGCTCCTTCAGGCCCGCGGCCTGCATGTCACGATGCTGAAGTGCGACCCGTACATCAACGTCGATCCCGGGACGATGAACCCGTTTCAGCACGGCGAAGTCTTCGTCACCGAAGATGGAGCTGAGACCGACCTGGATCTGGGTCATTACGAACGGTTTCTCAACAAAGAGATGCATCACTACAACAATTTCACGGCGGGCAAAGTCTACGAGACCGTCATCGCGCGCGAGCGCCGCGGCGACTTCCTCGGCACGACCGTGCAGGTCATCCCGCACATCACCGACGAGATCAAGAATAGGTTTCGCGCCGCCGCGAAGGGCGTCGATATCGCGATCATCGAGATCGGCGGCACCGTCGGCGACATCGAAAGCCTCCCGTTCATGGAGGCCGCGCGCCAGATGGGGCTCGAGGCGGGCCGCGAGAACTCGCTCTACGTGCACGTGACCTTGATCCCGTACATCAAGGCGTCCGAGGAGCTTAAGACGAAGCCGACCCAGCACTCCGTGCAGAAGCTCCGTGAGATCGGCATCGCGCCCGACGTGCTCGTGTGCCGCTCGGAGAAGCCGATCAGCGCGGACATGAAGGCCAAGCTCTCCATGTTCTGCTCCGTGCCCAAGGAATCCGTCATCGAAGCTCCCGACGTGGAGAGCATCTACGAGGTCCCGATGGTGTTCCATAAGCAGGGGCTCGACGATCAGATCATGATGCTCCTTCGCCTGAGAACGCAGTCCAAGGACCTCGACAGCTGGAACGAGGTCGTGCGCCGTCTAAAGAACCCCAAGCGCGAGATCGTGGTGGCACTCGCCGGCAAGTACACCGACTACAAGGACGCCTATAAGTCCGTCAACGAGGCTCTCGTCCACGGCGGCATCGCCAACGAGGCAAAGGTCAAGATCCGCTTCCTCGACACCACGGATCCCAAGATCCATGAGCAGCTCGAGGGCGTGCACGGCATCCTCGTGCCCGGCGGCTTCGGCGATCGCGGCATCGAGGGCAAGATCAGGGTCGCACAGCTCGCGCGCGAGAAGAAGATCCCGTACTTCGGCCTGTGCCTGGGCCTTCAGATCGCGGTCATCGAGTTCTCCCGGAACGTGCTGAAGCTCGCCGGCGCGCACTCGACCGAGTTCGACCAGAAGTCGCGCTATCCCGTCATCGATCTTCTGCCCGAGCAGAAGACGGTCAAGGACAAGGGTGCGACGATGCGCCTGGGCACGTACGAGTGCACTCTCAAGAAAGGGAGCCTTGCGCATCGCGCCTACGGCGCGCTGAATATTTCAGAGCGGCATAGGCATCGCTTCGAGGTCAACAATAAGTTCCGCAAGCTCCTCGAGGACGCCGGGCTGAATATCGCCGGGATCCACGCGCCGAAGAATCTCGTCGAGATCGTCGAGCTCAAAGATCATCCCTGGTTCCTTGCGACCCAGTTCCATCCCGAATTCAAGAGCCGCCCTGAGGCGCCGCACCCGCTGTTCCGCGACTTCGTCGCGGCCTGCGTGGAGCGCGCCGAGACGCACGCGAGGAACCCGATCCATGCGTGATCACGTCGTCACGGTCGGCAAGGTCCGCTTCGGCAACGATCTGCCCGTCGCCTTCATCGGCGGGCCGTGCGTCATCGAATCCGAGAAGCTCCTGCGTACGGTCGGGCGAGCCCTGAAGAAGGCCGCGGGCAAAGGCGGCTTCGTTCTGAAGGCCTCGTTCGACAAGGCCAACAGGACCTCGGTGAAGTCCTACCGGGGGCCGGGCATGGAGGAGGGCCTGCGGACCTTGGCCAAGGTGGCGGCCGAGCTTGGAGTCCCGTGCGTGACCGACGTGCACGAGCCCGCGCATGCCGCGATCGCGGCGCGCTATGTGGACATGCTCCAGGTCCCGGCGTTTCTCAGCCGCCAGACCGACCTGCTCGTCGCCTGCGGCCGCACCGGCAAGGCGGTCAACGTGAAGAAGGGGCAGTTCCTGTCGCCCTGGGACATGAAGCATGCCGTCGAGAAGATCCTTTCGACCGGCAATAAGAGCATCCTGCTGACCGAGCGAGGCGCCACCTTCGGCTACGGGAACCTGGTCGTGGACATGCGCTCCTACGAGATCATGCGCGCCTTCGGCTTCCCGGTGATCCACGACGCGACGCATTGCGTCCAGCTCCCCGGCGGCAACGGCGCGACCACCGGCGGCCAGCGCCAGTTCGTACGCCCGATCGCGCGCGCCGCCGTCGCGGTCGGCGTCGCGGGCGTGTTCTTCGAGACCCACCCCGATCCGGATAAGGCGCTGTCCGACGGGCCGAACGCCCTGGCGCTCGCCACGATCCCGTCTTTCCTGCGCGAGGTCCGCCGCTTCGACGCGTTGTCCAAGGAGCTCCGATGAGCCAGAATAGTCCCCTCCAGCCGAATCAGCCTCAGCAATCCCAACAATCGAAGAAGTCCAAGAAGGCCGCCGCCCAGGAGGCCCTGATCTCCCCGCCGTGGTTCCCCGACGCGCAGTGGCATGTGCGCACGCTCGGGATCATCTACGGCGTGCTGATCGTCGCCTACTTCGGGATCTCCCACGCGCTGAGCCTCCTGCCCAAGCCCTACCATCTGCGCCGCATCCCGATGGAGATGACGCCCTGGCTCAATCCCGGCGGCAAGGTCCATCTCACCGAGGACCAGCTCAAGCCTCCATCGGAAGCCCCCGCCACGGCCCCGAAGAAGTGACATGCGCTATCTTCTCGCGGCGCTGCTGCTCGCCTCTTCGGCCTGCGGCAAGAGCAGCGAGAACGGGTACGAGGAGCGTCAGCAGGTCATGGAAGGTCTGACCCTGAGCCAGTCCGAGAAGGGAGAGCCCTCCTGGACCCTCACCTCCCGCCGCGCCGTCCTGCGCGAGGACTCCAAGATCTCGACCCTGGAGGCGCCGGTGATGGAGTTCTATAAGAACGGCAAAGCCGTTTCGCGAGTCACGGCCCTCGTCGGCGAGGTGGAGACCGGGTCGAACGATGTACGGCTTTCCTCCTCCGTCGCGCTCGACTCCTTCGAGGATAAATCTCACCTGACCACCTCCGAGCTGCTCTACGACTCGACCCGAAAGCGCTTCACGACGACCGCCGATATCCTGGTGCGTCGCCCGGAAGGCGTGCTGCGCGGCAAGGGCCTCGAGGCCAAGCCTGACCTCTCGGAGATCCGCATCTTCGACCAGCGCTCGACCCTCAGCGGGGCGTCGCGATGACGACGCTCGCTCTGCTCGCGCTTTTATCCGTTCCGGCCGCCGCGCAATCGGCGGCGACGCCCGTCGCGGGCAGCGTGGTGCGCAGCAAGGAGTGGGTGATCCGTCGCGGCGTGAATAAGGAGGAGGAGTTCATCGGCAGCGTGCGCTACGAGTCGGCCGGCACGCGCCTGACCTCCGACTGGGCCCTGTTCAGCCACGCGGACCGGGCTTGGCAGGCGCGCGGCGCCGTGGCCCTGCGGCGCGAGGCCTCGGATGGGACGTTGTTCGAGGCACGAGGAGAAAAGGCCGGCCACGCCGAGGAGACCAAGCGCGGCTATCTCGACCCCTCCCCGGGCCAGCGCGTCCTGTTCACGCGCACGCCTCCCGGCCTCGAGCCGGATCATGGCGAGAGCGGACGCGTCACCTGGAACGGCGAGAGCAAGGTGACCTTGTCCGCCGGGGCGAAGGTCTGGGGCCCGCGTCTGGAGCTCGCCGCAGACGAGGCCGTCTACGAAAAGGCCGAAGGACGGCTGACCCTCAACGGAGGCCGTCCCGTCCTGCGCAAGGTCGAGGGAGAGTGGACCACCGCGCTCAAGGCCGATCAGGTCGTCGCGACCGAGTCGCCCAAGCGCATCGAGGCCCACGGCCGCGTGAAGGGCTGGATGATATTCAAGGACCGGGCCAAGCTCAAGGATCTCGCCAAATGAAGATCGAAGCCGTCGATATCCGCAAAACCTACGGCGAGCGCATGGTCGTCAAGGGCGTGACCGTGAAGGTCTCGTCCGGCGAGATCGTCGGCCTTCTGGGGCCCAACGGCGCTGGCAAGACGACGTCCTTCTACAGCCTCGCGGGGTTCGTGACGCCGGAGGAAGGCAAGATCGTGATCGACGGCGAGGACGTCACCGCCTTGCCGATGTACGAGCGCGCCCGGCGCGGCCTCGGCTATCTCGCGCAGGAGCCGACGGTCTTCAAGGGCCTGACCGTCGAGGAGAACCTGCGCGCCGTGCTCGAGCGGACGGTGCCGGGCAAGGTCGAGCAGATGCGCCGGGTCAAGGCGCTGCTCGAGGAGTTCGGCCTCTGGGACATGCGCCATCAGAAGGCCTGGACGCTCTCCGGCGGAGAGAAGCGCCGCCTCGAGGTCGCGCGCTGCATGATCGGCGAGCCGAAGATCATCATGCTCGACGAGCCCTTCGTCGGCATCGACCCGATCACCGTCGGAGAGCTCAAGGCGATCATCCGCAAGCTCGTCGGCCAGGGAATCGGCGTGCTGATCACGGATCACAACGTCCGCGAGACCCTGCCGATCATCGACAGGGCTTATCTCATATTCGACGGCCGCATCATCGTCGAGGGCACGGCCAAGCATCTGATCGAGGACACCCAGGCTCGCGAGCTTTACCTGGGCAAGGACTTTAAGATCTAAACGGCGGCCGGCTCGCGCTGCCCCGCGGCGAACACGAAGGTCAGCCGGTGCGCGTTGTCCCCCGCTCGTTTCGTCAGCTCGGGCAAGGTCTCCGCGGAATCGATCACCTTGCCATCCTTGTTCACCGTCACCCACAGCCCGGCGTACTCTTCCAGCACCGCCCATATTCGTTGTCCCATACGTACACACTACGACTACCGCGTTTCGAAGTTGTTACGGTGTCAGGCCTATAGTTACGCTAATCCCCGTGCAAGCAATTGACGTAACTATAGGCCTGACACCAATTCTTGCGCTGACGCGCCGGAGCTAAGTGTAGGATTCGAGGTGGGCGGTGAGGCCGGCGCGGCGCGCGAGGGCCACGGCGGAGTCGAAGAGCTTCTCGGCCTCGGGGGTGCGGCCGCGGGCGTGGAGGACCTCGGCGAGGGACTTGCGTGCGAGAATGAGGCCCCGGTCTTCGCCGCCTCCGGAGAAAGCGCTGAGGGCGGCGCGGTAATGGCGCTCGGCGGAAGGGAGATCTCCGCGGCGTTGATGGATCTGGCCGAGGCCCCAGTCGACGAAGGCCAGGTCGACGCGGTCGTCGAGCCCTGCATATAGCTTGTAGGACGCTCGATAGTTTTTTTCGGCTTCGCCGAGGAGGCCCATCTGCCGAAGACAATTGGCCAAGCCACAGTGGGCGTAGGCGCGGCCGAACAGATCCGGGCCCTTGCGGAGACGCTTGCCGGCTTCGACGTAGGCGCGGCGGGCTTCCGGGAATAATCCGCGCACGCGGGCGATGCCGCCCAGGCCGAACAACGCATAGGCCTCGCCTTCGGCGTCGTTGCCGCGTCGAAACGACGAGAGGGACTCCTTGAAATCGCGGTGAGAGCCTTTCAGGTCGCCGGAAAAACGGCGCGAGCCTGCGATGGCCCACAGGAGAAAGCCGACGGCGGACCAGTCGCGGCGGCGGCGTGCGACGGCCAGCATCGGAAGCAGAGCCTTTAGGGCGGGGCGGTGGCGGCTCTCTGCGCGCAGCACGAGGGCGTCTTCGAGCGCCAGGGTCTCTCGATCGGCGCCGGGGATGCGCCGCGCGCGGGACAGCGCGCGCCGGGCATCCGCCGTGGCGCCCAGGCTTCGGGCGCAGCGCGCGAGGCCGAGCCAGGCGTCGAAGGCGAGGTCGCGGTCCTCCCGGTCGACGTGCTTTATGGCGGCGCGATACGCCGTGCCGGCGCGTCCGAAGTAGCCCTGTCCGCGGAGAGCTTCTCCCAGGATCAGCAGGCGCTCGGCCTCGAGAGCCGCGGGCACGGAGGCCTTCAGAAGCGCGAGGGCGCGATCCGGGCGGCCGACGGCGCACAGCTCGCGGGCGGCTTCGAGGCGGGAGAAGGGGTCGGTCACGCCGGGATTATAGCAATCCGGAGAAGCTCAGACGTCCCGTCTTCTTATTGAAATATTATCTCAATAAGGCTATACTAGAGGCATGAACCTCGAGTCGCTTGCGTTCGACGTGCCGGTTCGTGTGCTGGGCTACTCCGCGCTCTCGGTCTTCGATAAGGACCGGCTTTCCGGCCTCGGACTGCGCCCGGGAGTGACGGTGGTCAAGATCCTGAAGACCCCCCTCCAGGATCCCGTCGAGTGCCTCGTCGGCACCCAGCTGCTGGCGATCGAGGCCCGCCTCCTCCCCCACATTCGCGTGGAGGCCGCGTGAAGAGGATCGTAGCCCTCGCCGGGCGCCCGAACACCGGCAAGACCACTTTGTTCAACGCGCTGACGGGCCTGCGCCATCGCGCCGCGAACTTCGCCGGCTGCACCGTGGAGAAGGCGAGCGGCACCATGCGCGCCTCCGGCGGCGAGGTCGAGGTCGTGGACCTTCCGGGAACCTTCAGCATGGTGCCGCAGACCGAGGACGAGCTGGTCTCCTTCCGCTTCCTGTCCGAATGCGCCGAATCCAACGACGACCTTCTCGTGCTGTGCGTGGCCGAGGCGAGCAACCTCGACAACGACCTCGTCCTCCCCGCGGGCCTGAAGGCCGCCGGCTATCCGGTGGCCCTGGCCGTCAACATGATCGACGAGGCCCGCCTCAACGGGATCAAGCTCGACGCGGCCGAGCTGTCCGGGCGCCTTGGAATGCCGGTCGCGCTCGTCTCCGCCCGCACCGGCGAGGGCGTCGACAAGCTCGACGCCTTGCTGACCCCGCCCCCGCTGCGCGCGGACCTGTCGGAGGCGCTGGATTTCCGGCGCGCGACGAAGAAGCGCCTGCACGAGCTTCAGGATGAGTCCTTGGAGCAGGCCCGGATGGCCGCGGCGGCCTCGGTGACCTGGCCTCACCGCGCGATCCTTCCCGTCGTGGCGCGCGCGATCCGCATCGACCGCGTCCTCCTCCATCCTGTCGCCGGCCCCGTGATCCTGGCCGTGACCATGTTCGCCGTCTTCCAGGCGTTGTTCGTCGGAGCGGCGCCGATCATGGAGATGCTCTCAACCATGCTTGGCTCCCTGTCGGACATGCTCCGCGCCCGCCTGCCGGAAGGCGCGGTGTCCAGCCTGCTGTGCGACGGCGCGATCCCGGGGATCTCGGCCGTGGCCGTCTTCGTCCCCCAGATCGCGATCCTATTCACGATGATCGGCTTCCTCGAGCAGAGCGGCTATCTGCCGCGCGCCGGGGCCATGATCGACCGCGCGCTACGCCCGTTCGGCCTCGACGGGCGCGTCTTCATCCCTTTTCTGTCGAGCTTCGCCTGCGCGATCCCGGGCGTGATGGCCGCGCGCACGATCCACAGCGAGAAGCGCCGCATCGTGACGATCCTCCTCGCGCCGCTGATGACGTGCTCGGCGCGCATCCCGGTCTACACCTTGCTCATCACCGCCTTCGTGCCCGAGACCTTCCGGCCCCTGGGCCTCAACGGGCAGGGCGTGGTGATGGCGGGCATGTATGCGTTCGGGATCGTGATGGCGCTGCTGCTGGCACTGGCCATGAAATTCACGTCCCTGCACGAGCTTCACCCCGCGCCCGCGATCGTGCTCCCTCCTTACCGTGTGCCGAGCCTCCGCGAGATGTTCCGCTACGTCTGGGCGCGCTGCTGGCACTTCCTCTCCCGCGCAGGACAGGTCATCTTCACCTTGAGCCTCATCCTGTGGGCGCTGGCGGCCTTCCCGCGCGACGCGGCCCGCCTCGCCCCCCTCGAGGCCGAGCTCGCGACCGCGCGCGCCGCCTCGCCGGCGGATCCAGCCCTCGAATCATCCCTGAAGGGCCGCATCGCGGCCGCGACCATCGAGGGCAGCGTCCTCGGGCGCACGGGCCGCATGATCGAACCCGTGTTCAGCCCCCTCGGCTGGGACTGGCGCGTGTCCATCGCCTCCCTGTCCGCGCTCGCCGCGCGCGAGGTGTTCGTCGGCACGCTCGGCACGATCTACGCGCTCGGCGGAGAGTCCAGCGCCTCGGACGGCCTTGTCATGGCTTTGCGCAAAGCGAAAAATCCCGACGGCACGAGCCGCTATGGCCTGGCGACCGCCGTGAGCCTTCTGATCTTCTTCGCGATCGCGCTGCAGTGCATGTCCACCATCGTCACCGTGCGCCGCGAGACCGGAAGCTGGAAGATCCCGGCGCTTCAGTTCTCGTTCCTGTTCGGCCTCGCCTACGCGCTGTCCTTCGTCGGCTACCGCCTCACCCTCGCCTTCCTCAGCTGAGCCGGCTCGTAATTGGTGTCAGGCTTACCGGTATTTGCAGTGTTCGGGCATTCGCCGGTGAAATACTGCAAATACCGGTAAGCCTGATACCAATCGTGCCTAGCCGCGGCGCTTGGCGAAGGCGTCCAGGAAGACGGTCAGGGCGGTCACATCGGCGAGGGAGATGGCGTTGTAGAGAGAGACACGCATGCCGCCCGCGCTGCGGTGGCCCTTCATCCCGGTCAGGCCTTCCTTCTCCGCTTCCGCGCAGAACAGGTCGTCGAGCTCGGGCGAGGGCGTGTGGAAGACCACGTTCATCAAGGAGCGGCTCGCCTTCTCGGCCGGCGTCGTGTAATACCCCTTCAGGTGGTCGAGCGTCGCGTAGAGCAGCGCCGCCTTTTCCTTGTTGCGCTTCTCCATGCCGGCGGGGCCGCCGTTGGCCTTGATCCACTTGAGCTGGAGGCCGACGAGGTAAACGGCGAAGGTCGGGGGCGTATGATAGATCGAGCGCGCCTCGAGGTGCACGGCGTAGCTCAGGATATCGGGCAGGTCGGTGCGCGCCGTCTTGAGCCAGTCCCGGTCCACGGCGATGAGGGCGAGCCCGGCGGGCCCGAGATTCTTCTGCGCTCCCGCGTAGATCAAGGCGAATTTAGCCGCATCCACGGGGCGCGACAAGATGTCCGAGCACATGTCGGCGACGAGCGGGACGCCCTTGGAGCTCGGGACGGCCTGCCACTGGGTGCCGAAGATCGTGTTGTTGGTCGTGATGTGGAGGTAGGCGGCCTTAGGGTCGAGCAGAAGCTCGTCCTGCCTCGGGATGCGGGAGTGCTTGCCGTCTGGCCCGGCCGTATCACAGGCCGCGCGCGCGGCTCCGACGCGGCGCGCCTCCTCGTAAGCGAGCCGCGCCCAATGGCCCGTCACCGCGTAGTCGGCCGAATGGCCGGGCCTCAGGAAGTTCATCGGCAGCATCGCGAACTGAAGGCTGGCTCCGCCCTGGACCATGATCGCGCTATGGCTCTTAGGAAGGTCCATCAGCTCCGTGAACAGCGAGAGCGACTCCGAGTGGACCCGGTCGTAGTCCCGCCCCCGATGGCTGTGCTCGAGGATCGACAGCCCCGTGCCTTCGAAATCGAGGAGCTCCCGCTGCGCCTGCTCGAGCACGGGCAGGGGCAAGGCGGCGGGCCCGGCGTTGAAATTGAGCTTCCTCATGGCCGCGGCTCCTTGAGCAGGCGCGCGGCGGCCTCGGTCAGGATCGCGGTCGCCGACGGCCCGACGGAGTTCGTCTCTTCGTAGTGCCCGGGATAGCGGGGCAGCATGGACTTGCTCGGACGAACCTTGAAATCGTACTCGGGAACGAGATATCCGACCATGTCGTTGGCAAGCCCGACGATCATCGGCACGGGAGCCTTGATCATGTCGCGAAGATACGGTCCCTTTGGAGCCTTTTTGAGGTCTCTCTCCGGCCCCTCCGCCGAGACGAGAGGCCGGCCGAACGTATACTTCCCGTCATATCCGCCGATGGCGAGCTCGGGGAAGACCTCGGCGGGCATGCCCAGGAGGCGCGCGGGCCCGATGTCGAGGACAGAGACCTCGGTCTCGATCCAAGGCCGATTTTTCTCGGCTAGACCGAGGAACAGGTGGCGAAAGGAGAGCGGCCAGGCCCGCCACGCGGCCAGAGGCTTACCCTCCGCCGTGTGGAGCGTATGCCCCGCGGTCAGCGCGGACAGGAAGAGCAGATAGCGCGAGTTCTCGACCGGCACCTTCGTCTTCTCGAACCGGTAGGACAGCCCCCGGCCGCCCGTCGCCGTCTTCAAGGCGAGCGCGGCGTCGGCCACCGCCGCGCCGATGCGCGCCGTCTCGTAGAAGTTCTCGATCTTCGTGTCCGGGGACATCAGCCCGCCGATCGCGCCGCTGAGGAACAGGCATTGCCCTCCGGTCTTCTCCTCGACGCGCGCGCAGAGCGGCCCGGGGTAGTCGGCCGTGATGAGCAAGTTCTCCCGCCCAATCACCTCGGGATGGCAGGACCAGTTCACGATCGTGGCGACGGCCTTGCCATCGGAGCCTTTGAGCCGCAGCACGCCGAGGTTCGGATCGATGACCTGCGGATCGCGCAGGTCGCGGCACAGGCCGCGCGGATCGAGCGCCCCGTGCCCGCCCGAAGCCGTGACCGGCTTGAGCTGGCTCTCGAGAAGCCCCAGCGTTTCGCCGATGCGCGCATTGATGCGCGCCATATAGCGAGGGTTGATCCCGGAACGTCCGACCATCGGGCCCCAAAGGCCGAGGGTATCGGGGCCCGAGTGGGTGTGGGTTGCATGAACGAACAGGCTTCGGTCCGCATCCCCCCTTTCCCAGCCGGCGCGCAATGCCCGGGTATAGTTGATGTAAAAGCCAAGAAGGTCGAGGCCCACGAGCGCGACCGTCTTCTTCCCGTCGCGAAGCACGATGATCCTCGCGTACAGCGGATCGTGCACGCCGGCCGGCCTTCGCCCCTTCGCGCCGAACCCCGCGAGCCAGACCTTCTCGGTTTTCAGGTCGGGGGTGATGTCGACCTTCGCGGCGGCCGCCTCGAGCGCTCGTGCCGGAAGCGCGCCCATCAACGTCAGCAGCGCGACGAGGAACGGACGGATCACGGCGTGGCCATCACCTTCTCGATCTTATTGAACAGGCGGGTCGAATCGAACGGCTTGATGAGGTAGTCGTCCGCGCCCGCCCGGAAAGCTTCCTCGACGTCGCCCATGCGGCCGAGCCCGGTGACCATGATGATCTTCAGCTTCATGGTCTTGGGGTCGGAGCGCAGGAGCTTGCACACGTCGAACCCCGACATCCGCGGAAGCATCACGTCGAGCAGGATCAGGTCGAAGGTCTCCTTGCGCACGCGCTCCACGCCTTCCGCGCCCTCGAGGCTGGTCGCCGCCTTGTGGCCCTTGGCGGTGAGCAGGGCGGCCAGGTTATCCGCGATCGCGGGCTCGTCGTCGATGATGAGTATGCGCAGCGGCTTCATGGCTTTTTCTCCACAGACGCGTAGGCCAGCGTCACGGTCGCGCGGCCGTCGTCCTGAGCGGTGAAGGCGAGATCCCCTCCGATCAGCCTCGCGACCTCGCGGATGAGGCCGAGTCCCAGGCCGGTGGCGCCCAGCACCTGGTCCTTGCGCAGGCGCGCCGGGTAGTACAGGTCGAGGCACGCCTCGATCTCGCCGGGGCTCAAGCGCGCCCCCTGATAGCAGACGGCGAAGATGACCGAGGAAGGGCCTCGGGACACCTTGAGCTCGATCGGCCCGCTGGTGCGGAATTTGCGCGCATGAAAAAGGATGCTCGACAGGCTCCGCGTCGCGCGGTCCGAATCAGTCAGCACGCTCGGAAGATCCGGGGCCGTGCTGACCCTGAACTCCACTCCGGCCTGCTCCATGCCGCGGCGGATGGAGACGAGGGCCTCCTCCATGAGCTCGGCGACGGTCAGCTCGACGCAGTCGACGCGGAGGTCCTCATGCAGCTCCATGTGCACGAAATCGCGGACTTCGCCGACGAGGCCGTTGAGCCGTCCGACCTGCTCGCGCGTCATCTCGATCCAGGGCTTGAGCGGGGCCGGGAGATCGCCGAACACATCGGAGAGCAGATTGAGCACGGTCATGTTGACTGCGGTGATCGGGGTGTTGAGCTCGTGCATCGCGAAGGAGAAGAGCCGCCCGAACAAGGCCGCCTTGCGCCGGTAAGCGGCCTGCGCGGCGATGCCGGCGACGGTTCCGCCGAGCACCGCGCCCGCGAAGAAGGCCGCCGTGGGGTTCATGGGCTAGCCGCCGAACACGACGCGCGAGGCGGTTTTATGCCGGCGGGCGAGCGCGACGTACATCCGCTCGCTCTCGCCGAGCATGCGCAGCTCCTCGGGCTTGAGCTTGCGCACGACCTTCCCCGGCGAGCCCAGCACGAGCACGCCGGAAGGAATCTTCGCTCCGGCCGGGATCAAAGCGCCCGCGCCGATCAAGGTGCGCGCGCCGACCGTCGCTTCCATGATGATCGCGCCCATTCCGACAAGCACCTGGTCGCCCAAACGGCAGCCATGAAGCACGGCGCGATGGCCGACGGTCACGCCGCGTCCTATGATCGTCGGCTTCCCGTGGCGAGTGTGTATCACCGTCAGATCCTGGATGTTGCTTCGCGCTCCGATCTTGATCTCATCGATGTCGCCGCGCAGGACGCAGCCCGGGAACACCGAGGCGTCTTCGGCGAGCGTGACCTTGCCGATGACCTCGGCGGAGTCGTGCACGAAGGCCTTCGGGTGGATGCGGGGTTGGCGACCGGAGAATGAACGGATCATGTGTTAGAATCTAGCACTCCGCAACCCTCTGTTCAATGAACAAAAGAGCTCCACGGCGTACAGAATATCTCGTGCTTGGAAGCGGCATCGCCGGCCTGCTGACCGCGCGCAAGCTGGCGCGCCTGGGCCGGGTGACCCTCGTCACCAAAAAGGAGGCCGCGGAGTCCAACACCAACTACGCCCAGGGTGGCATCGCGGCCGTCATGAGCGAGCTCGACACCTTCGAGGCCCACGTGCGCGACACCTTGATCGCCGGCGCGGGCATCTGCGATGAGAAGGTCGTGCGCCTGACCGTCGCCGAGGCGCCCGCGCGCGTGCGCGAGCTCCAGGAGATGGGCGTGCGCTTCTCCGAGCGCGAGGCCGTGATCGACCTCGGCCTGGAGGCCGGCCACAGCCAGCGCCGCATCCTGCACGCGGGCGACATCACCGGACGCGAGATCGAGCGCGCGCTGGTGGCCGCGGCGCGGCGCGACAAGAACGTGACCTTGATCGAGAATGCCCTCGCGGTGGACCTCCTGCTCGACAAGAACGGGGCCTGCCGCGGAGCGTACGTGATGGATCGCGCGAGCGGGAAGATCGAGCCCGTCTCCGCTGAGGCGACGGTTCTGGCGACCGGCGGAGCGGGCAAGGTCTACCTCTACACCTCCAACCCCGACATCGCCACCGGCGACGGGATGGCCATGGCTTGGCGCGCGGGCGCCGTCATGGCGAACATGGAGTTCGTGCAGTTCCATCCGACCTGCCTGTATCACCCGCAAGCCAAGAGCTTCTTGTTGTCGGAGGCGCTCCGGGGCGAAGGCGGGAAGCTGCTCCTGAAGGACGGCACCCGCTTCATGTCCCGCTACGATCGCCGAAAGGAGCTCGCGCCGAGGGATATCGTCGCGCGCGCCATCGACGCCGAGCTCAAGCGCACCGGCGACGAATGCGTGTATCTCGACATGACGCATCACCCCCGCGCCTTCCTGAAATCCCGATTCCCAAATATCTACGCTAAGGTGAGATCATTCGGGATCGACATGGCGGTGACGCCGATCCCCTCGGTGCCGGCGGCCCACTTCTTCTGCGGCGGCGTGCACACCGACACCTGGGGCCGCACCTCGGTCCCGCGCCTGTACGCCGTCGGCGAGACCGCGCACACCGGACTGCACGGCGCGAACCGCCTGGCGTCGAACTCCCTTCTCGAGGGCTGCGTCTTCGCGCACCGCCTGTCCGAGCACCTGGCCTCGCCCGATGCCCTGGGCCCCGCGACGCCTTTCGCGGCCAAGCCGTGGAACCCCGGGCGGGCGGTCACCTCCGATGAGGCGGTCGTCATCTCACAGAACTGGGACGAGATCCGGCGGCTGATGTGGAACTACGTCGGCATCGTGCGCACGGACAAGCGCCTGGACCGCGCCTGGGCCCGCCTCAAGCTCCTCCGCAGCGAGATCGCCGGCTACTACTGGGACTTCCTCCCCACCCCCGACGTCGTCGAGCTGCGCAATATCGCCGACGTCGCGACCATGGTCATCCAGTCGGCCATGCGGCGCAAGGAGTCGCGCGGGCTGCATTACACGCTCGACTACCCGAAGCCGAAGGCGTCCTGGCGCCGCGATACGTTCATCAAGCGGGCGCCGGGCCGGCGCTGAACCCCAGCGCCTCCTCTCTTCGGCCGAACTCCGCCTCCGCCGCCGCCTGATTGTGAACCCGGCACAATAGCCGGATGTTCCGGGGATCGTCGGATCGCCCGCCCTTCGCGTACGGCCGGAGATGGTCGTACTCGATCCAATCCTTCGAGCCGCACATCGTCCCGTCCTTGTCCCTCCAGGCGCAGCGGCCGTCGTCGCGCGCCCAGACCGCGCTCTTGACCTTCGCCGGAATGTAGCGGCCCGCGGCCCAGGCGCGAAGGAAGCGCGTTGGAAGACGCTGGTGCTCCTCGGGCTCGGGCGCTTCGGCGACGCACTCAGCCTTGGCCGTCTTCATCTCCAATCGTCTTTGAGGGTCCTTGCGGTCGAGGTAGGCTTCCAGCGCCTCGCGGATCAGGTCCTCGAGGCGGCCTTCTGGATATTTGTGCCGGAGGATCTGCCGGACTCTTTCGATCATCTGTCCCACAACGGAGGCCGCGTCGAAGCCGACGCGGACGCGGTCGACCGAAACGGGCGACATCTGCTGCCAGCCCCAGCCAAGCCGCTCCGGCGACGCCGAGAGCGCCGCCCATTCCATGGCCGCGGATGCCACGTCCGTGGTGGAGGTCGATGCCTCTCCGGCGTGAGGATCGAGCACTCCTGCCCCAGCCGCGAGCGCTTCGTAGGCGGTGGGCGGAGCGCTGGAGACGAGGATTGGCCGGGAAGGAAGATTCCGGATCGCATCGGGCTGCGGCGCCTGCGGATAATGGGCCGCGATGAGCACCTCGAGATCCCGCTTTGACTTCCCCTCCGCGGTTTTCATCCATAAGCTCGCGTTGTCACGTGTCAGCCACGGAGCCAGGGCGACCAAAGCCGCAACAGTGACTTTCTTGCCTTCAAGAGCGGTCCTCGCCTCCGGGTAGCCCCGAATGACCCTCGCCGCGCGGATTCGACGATAGGACTCATGCTCGTCGAAGCCCAGTGCGCCGGTGCAGTACTCGAAGAGCGAGCGATAGCCCGCTTCCAAACATAGGCGCCTGGCGTCGAATTCCGCGAGGTGGGCGAGCAATCGGAATTCGTTTCGGCGCGCGTGCTCCGCCAGAAAATTGACCGTTCGAACGAGGTCGTCATCCTTGAGGCTCGCGCACTGATCCAACGGGTCTGATGTTCCGTCATTCATGTTTCCTCCTGTCGGTCACCGGCAGTTCACTGATGATAATCACTAGTTCCGGAACTAGTGATTATCATCGGCGATTCAAGGGGCGCGGCCTCCTCCCCCACCTATCAGACGATTGACCCCCCAAAAAAGTTGCATGCCGTACACTTGTTCGATACGCTCAAAATGCTATACTGAACCTAATGGACGTCATACGCGTCGTCGGTGCGCGCCAGCACAACCTCAAGAACGTCTCTCTTGATATACCGCGCGGCAAGATCGTCGTGGTCACCGGCCTTTCCGGCTCGGGCAAATCGTCTTTGGCGTTCGACACATTGTATGCCGAGGGCCAGCGCCGCTACGTCGAGTCCCTGTCGGCCTACGCCCGCCAGTTCCTCGAGCTGATGGACAAGCCGGACGTGGACCTGATCGAGGGCCTTTCTCCCGCGATCGCCATCGAGCAGCGCAACCCGTCCCATAACCCGCGCTCGACCGTCGCCACCGTCACCGAGATCTACGACTATCTTCGTTTGCTGTATGCCCGCGTGGGACACCCCCATTGCCCGAATTGCAGCTCCCCTATCAAGAAGCAGTCTGCCCAGGCCATCGTCAGCGAGGTCATCCGCACCCGCGCCGGCCAGTCGGTATCGATCTTCGCCCCGCTCGTCCAGGCACGGCCCGGCACCTACGAGGACCTGTACAAACGCTTGCTGCGCTCGGGCTTCGTGACAGCCAGGACCAACGGCACGATGCATGAGCTGGCCTCCCCGCCCAAGCTGGATCGCTACAAAAAACAAACGATCGAGCTGTTCGTGGACAAGCTGAAAGTGTCGGGCGACGAAAAGCAGCGGCTGAACGACTCCATCGAGATAGCGCTTAAGGAATCAAGAGGGCTGGTACGCGTCGAGCCGTCGAACGATCCGAAGGCGGGAAGCCTTCACTCCGAGCATCATGCCTGCCCCAAGTGCGGCCTCTCGCTGCCTGAGATCGAGCCCCGCCTGTTTTCCTTCAATTCCCCCTACGGCGCCTGCGCCACCTGCGACGGCCTCGGCGTGAAAACAAACGTGGACGAGGACCGCATCATCCCCGATCCGACCAAGTCGATCGAAGAAGGCGCGATCATCGCCTGGTCGGACCCGGTCACGACGCGGACCAATCGCTGGAAGAAATCCTGGTCGGGCTACTACACCGAAATCCTTGAGCAGATCTGTGAGCAGTTCTCGATTCCCCTTGATAAGCCCTGGAACAAGCTCACCGACAAACAAAAAGAGATCATCCTTCACGGCGGCGGCACCTACACGCCGTCCTGGGCCAAGAATCCCCAGGACTTCGAGGGCGTCATCAAGAACCTCGAGCGCCGTATAAAAGAAACCGAGTCCGACTTCGTCAAAGGCGCCATCGCCGAGCGCTTCATGGGCCGCGCGTTGTGCCCCACCTGCAAGGGCGCGCGCCTTAAAGCGGAGGCGCTCGCGGTCAAGATCGGAGGCCTCGGCATAAATAAAATTGTCGAGATGTCCGTCGAGAACTCGCGCAAGTTCTTCAAGGACCTCAAGCTCAGCGACACCGAACGGACGATCGCCAAGCAGGTCATGAAGGAGATCGTGTCGCGCATCGACTTCCTGTCCGCCGTCGGCCTCGACTACCTGACGCTCGACCGCGCCTCCGAGACGCTCGCCGGCGGCGAGGCCCAGCGAATCCATCTGGCCACACAGATCGGATCGGGCCTGACCGGGGTCATGTACGTGCTCGACGAGCCTTCGATCGGTCTGCATCCGAGAGACAATGCCCGGCTATTGACGACCCTGCGCCGTTTGCGCGATCTGGGAAACACCTTGATAGTCGTTGAACATGATGAAGAAACCATCCGCTCCGCAGACTGGATCGTGGACCTGGGCCCCGGCGCCGGCGTGCACGGGGGCCATATCGTCGCCGAAGGCAAGATCGGCGACATCCTGAAGGCGCCGAAGTCGGTCACGGGCGCCTACCTGCGCGGCGAAGGTCAGCGCCCGCCTCCGTCGAAGAGCCGTCCGCCCAAGGGTTGGCTCAAGGTCCGCGGCGCCCGCCAATTTAATTTAAAAAACGTGGACGTGGACGTGCCGCTGGGGGTGATGGTGTGCGTCACCGGCGTCTCCGGCTCGGGCAAATCGACGCTCGTGCACGAGGTCATTTATAAAACCATCGCTAAGGAGCTCAACGGCGCGAAGGACGAGCCCGGGAAAGTAAAAAGCGTCTCCGGCTTCGAAAACCTTGACAAAATAATTCTTGTCGACCAGACGCCGATCGGCCGCACCCCGCGCTCCAACCCCGCGACCTACACCGGCCTCTGGGGGCCCGTGCGCGACCTGTTCGCCATGCTCCCCGCCTCCAAGGCCCGCGGCTATAAGCCCGGCCGCTTCTCGTTCAACGTGAAGGGCGGCCGCTGCGAGAACTGCGAAGGCGACGGCATGCTCCAGATCTCGATGCAGTTCCTGCCCGACGTCTACGTCCAGTGCGACGAATGCCACGGCCGCCGCTTCAACGAGGAGACCCTCGCCGTCCGTTATAAAGGCAAGAGCATCGCCGAGGTCCTCGCGATGACCGTCTCCGAGGCGCGCGTGTTCCTCGGGACTTATACGAAGATGACGCGCGTGCTCCAGACGCTCGAGGACGTCGGGCTCGGCTACGTCGGGCTCGGCCAGTCCGCGACCACCCTGTCGGGAGGCGAGGCCCAGCGCGTGAAGCTCGCCACCGAGCTGTCGCGCCGCGGCACGGGCCGTACTTTATACGTCCTCGACGAGCCCACGACCGGCCTGCATTTCGCCGACGTTGCCAAGCTTCTCGAGGTCCTGCACCGCCTGACCGACCAGGGCAACACGGTGCTCGTCATCGAGCACAACACGGACGTGATGCGCTCCTCGGACTGGATCCTCGACCTCGGCCCCGAGGGCGGCGACAAGGGCGGCGAGCTCGTCGCGGCGGGCCGGCCGCGGGACATCGTGAAGGTCAAGGCGTCGCACACGGGCCCCTACCTCGAGCTCCCCGATTCCGTCGCGGCTTGAGTGATTGTCACTAGTTCCGGAACTAGTGATTATTATCAATAGCGAGCACAGCACGACTGGAAACATTTTAATTGATCGGCATTGGCACCGGTGCGAGATCACGCTGTGCCCGGTCTAATTCTTGGAGAGACCGCGGCGCAAAAAGAAATACTCATTGATCGGGCGATCGTCGCGCAGGCCCTCGGCTCCCGGGGCGATGAGCGTATCGATGGTGACCTCCGTGCTCAGCAGCGCCTGAAACTGCTTCACGCCCGTTTTATGAGGCCCCATTTCCAGAAGGTCGCGGACGGCGGCCGAGGGCATGCGCGCCGTTAATTGGGCCGCAGTGTAAGATGGAATCGGGTTGCGGCTGGCGAGGCAGTGATAGCCCCAGCCCTCGAGCGAGCGGAAGACGCGGACATGCGGGAAGCTGTTCTTGATCGCCTTGGCGAAGGCGGATATCTCGACCGGCTCCATGGGCTCCACGATCCAGATCTGCATGATCCCGTCGGGCGCCAGGCGCTTCTTCGCCGCGGCGTAAAACTCCTCTGAGAAAAGAAAGCTGGTGCCGGCCGCGGTCATCGGCGGCGCGGGGTCGAGCGTGATGACGTCGAACTGCTCCGTGGTGCGCGCCAGGAACCGGCGGCCGTCGTCGATCACCACTCGGGCGTTCGGTGAAGCCATGACGTTGGCCGCGTCCTCGTGGAAAAATCCGAAGAATTCCGGCACGCTCGGCACCAGCTCGACCGCGGTCGACGGTATGCCCCAGGACAGAAGCGAACGGAAGGTCGTGCCCATCCCGAAGCAGATCACCAGGGCGTTCTTCGGGGGCCGGGGCAGGAAGGCGAGGGGCAGATGGGCCATGGCCTTGGTGATGGGCGTGAGCTTGGTCATGCCGATATTGTTGACCTGCAGCACTCGCCCCATGCCTGTTCCGGCTACGGTCACATTGGCTTGATAGTCGCGCTTAAGCTGTACATTTTCGTTGAGCATCATCACGCCGTCTTCAAATGAGCTGGCGGACGCGGCCATCAGGACCGCCAGCGCCGCGGCCGTGCCGTAAAGCGGGAGGGCTCCGATGCGGCCGAGCGCGATCGAGCCGCCGCGCTGACGCATGGCGGCGAGGAGCCCCGCGAGGAAGAGCGGCGCGGACAGGATCGCGAGCGCGGCGTTTTCCCCCATCCTCGGCAAAAGCAGGAAGCCCGCGATCAGCGGCCCGAGCATGCAGCCCGCGATGTTGACCGCGTAAGCCGTGCCCGCCCGGCCGGGGTTCCCCTTGGACCATACGTCGACGAGCGACGGCGTCAGGAAGCCCATCAGGCCGCAGAGAGGCACGATCCCGATCGCGATGCGCAGATAGGAGTTCATGGGCAGGAAGGGATCGGCGGCGTACAGCGGCAGGAGGCTCAGCGCCCCTGCGAGCATCCACGCGCCGTCGTATTGAGCGGCGTTCCTGCCGAGGAATGCGCGATAGACCCAGGAGCCGGCGAAGGACGCCAGGAGGTAAGCGGCCAGGACGAAGGCGAAGGCATAGACTGAGTTGCCCAGATAGGGCGTGAACTGGCGGGTCCACACGACCTCCATCGCCATGCTGACAAGGCCGGTCATGAAGAGGAGGAGCAGCGTTCCAGGCTGCGCGGAGCTCGTCTTCGCCGCGGGCGCCGTCGGCTCCGTGACGAGAGAGGCTCTCATGGCGGGCTGAAAGCTCGCGGCCAAGGCGACGGCGGCGATCACGATGTTCAGCGCGGAGCCGAAATACAGCGTGCCGCGAAAACCGGACAGCTCGATGAGGACGAAGGCCGACGCGAGCGTCCCCAGGCCGGCGCCGACGACGTTGGCGAGGTAGAGATAGCTGAACGAATCCGCCGAGCGGTCCTTGAAGCGCCTGGCGATGGCGGCCATCGCCAGCGGGAATGTCGCACCCATGCACGCGCACCAAGGCAGCAGGATCAGCGTCGTCAAAAGGCCGGAGGCCCAGTAATAGCCTGAGGAGCCCCAGGCCGCACCCCCGAAGGCGTTCGCGAGGGCCTCGCGGCTCAACGCGAGAAGAAAGGGCACGGCGATCGCGGACAGCGCGATCAGCAGCTCCGCGGCCGCATAAAGCCGCAAGGCGTGGGACGCCGGCTTGCCTTCCAAACGTCTGCACAGCCGCCCGGCTCCCCAGCTGCCGAGGCCGAGGCCGACCATGAAGACGGACAGGAATATCGAGACGAACGGTGCTGTCACGCCGAAGACGCCCATCGCCAGGCGCAGCCAGACGACCTCGTACACCAGGCTGCAGAACCCTGAGACGAAAAACAGCGACAGGAATAAAATCACAGGCCGGAGCGTACCATTTCGCGGCTTAGGGCGAGGGCGGCAGGGACTTCAGCGCCTTGAGCTCGGACTGCGCGATGCTGAGCGCCGCGGGCGACGGCCCCATCGTCAGGCCCTTCTGGAAGCTGCGCTGCGCGTCCACGTAGTTCTTCCCCGCCGTGAAGCACATGCCGATGCCGATGTATGAGTCCGCCACGCTTTGATCGGAGTAGCCGTCGGCGAAGGCGAGGTTGACGCCGTCGGCGTACGCCTGGATGGCGCCGCGGAAGTCCTTCTGCACCAGGTACAGCGAGCCCAGGCGCTCCTGGAAGCGCACGCGGCGGCGGTCGCCGGCGGGCAGGCCGCGCAGGCCCACGAGCAGGAACGACTTCGCCGCGGTGTAGGCGCCGCGGTCCATCGCGGCCTGGGCGCGGGCCAGATACGCCTCGGGCGTGCCGTCCTCGGGCGCCTTGGCGGTGGCCGGGTCATCCGAGTTCCCCCAGCGCAAGGTGAAGCTGATGCGGTGGGCGTTGCCGAGGTCGCCCAGCGGGACGAAGGCGTAGTCGGCGCCGAGCTTCTGGCCCTTCCAGCCGAGGCCGAAGGAAACGCCGAGGCCGGAGTCATTGCGCGTCGTGAATCCCGTGCGAACCGCGAACTGCTCGTTGATCACGGTCTCGGCGCCGAGGCTGAGGCGGATCTTGTCGAGGAGGTTCTTGGTGATGTCGAAGGCCAAGGTCACATCGTTGTGCGGCAGCTTGAGCGCGTAGCCCGTGCCCAGGCGCAAGGTCGTGGGCAGCTTCTCCGCGCGCGAGGCGAACTTGACCGCCGGCCCCAGGTTCAGCAGCGAGGCGCCGAACGTGAGGCCCTTGATCTCGCGCATGCGGTACAGCCCGCCGAGGTCCAGGGCGTAGCCGCTGACCGAGACGTCGCCCAAGGTCTCGGTGAAATACTTGACGCCGGCGCCGAGGTCGAGGTCGGGCGTCAGCTCTCGCCCGTAGCCCGCGCCAAGCGAGGTGTCGCTGACGTTGAGCCGGCTTCCGGTGCCTTCGGGGCGCGAGATCGTCGTGCGCGGTACATTGCCCAGGCTCGCGTAGTTGAACTGGAAGCCCAGGCCGCGCTTGAGGGCCACGCCGATGTACTGCTGGCCCACGCCGAGCGCGTATTGATTGTGCATGAAGGTCGCCTCGCTCGTGCGCACGCGCGCCAGGCCGGCGGGGTTGTAGAGCAGGGCATTGGAATCGGTGGCGAGCGCCGTGTAGGCGCCGCCCATGCCCACCGGGCGTGCGTTGGCGTCGAGGTTCAGGAAGTCGAAGGCATCGGCCCCGGCCGAGGACTGGGCGCGCGCATTTGTCGCGGCCAGAAGGGCCGCGAGAAGAAGCGTCGCCGTCGTTTTTGTGATCCTCATCGGATGATGACCAGCTTCTTGATCACGGACTTCTGCCCGGCCGCCGAGATCACGGCGAAATAGGCTCCCGAAGCGACGTCGCGACCGTCCTGGTTGCGGACGTCCCACCGGACGGTGCCGGTGGGGGCGGGGGTGTCGAGGCTCGCGACCAGACGGCCGGACAAAGTGTAGATCCTGATCTCGGAGCCCGACACCAGGTTCGAGAAGATGATCCCCGAGTTCACGTCGCTCGTCGTGAATGAGCGCCCCTCATCCGCGTTCGTGCCGTTGGGCTTGAAGGG
>CAZIBN010000039.1:0-34293 GCA_964537395.1 uncultured Elusimicrobia bacterium | reverse complement strand
CGCTGACGACGACGATCTTGGCGCCGGACGGGATGGTATCGCCGTCCTTGACGGTGACCACTTTGCCGTCGGCGTCGGTGTACTGCACGACGCCGGTGATGCCGCTCACGACGATGGCGGCCTTTTTGTCGGCGGGGATCGAGGCGGGCGCGCTGCCGCTGCCGTTGCCGGCGCCACTGCCGCTGCCATTTTGCGCGCTGGCGCTGACGGCGATCGAGACGAGCATGACGGCAAAAAGTTTCGAGATGATCATTAATCCCCCAACGTCTCTTTAGTTATGACAATTATTTAACGACCACGAAGTGTAACATTGACTTTTAAGTCTGTCAATAGGATTTTAGGCGCGCTTGCGCTGCGCGCGCGCGGGCGAGGTCGGCGCGGGCTTTCTCGTCGTCGGGGAGGGCGAGCGAGATCGCCTCCAGCTCGCGCGCGGCGTAGGCCAGTTCGCCCAGCTGGGCGTGAGCCACGGCGCGATTGTGGCGAGCCTTGCGGCAGATCGGGCGCATCTCGATCTCCCAGGCGAGCGCCTTCGTCAGAGGCCCCTCCGGAGCGCCGGCACGGCGCAGGCCCGCCAGCTCATCCTCAGCGGGGACGCAGGCGCCGTCGAGGACGAGAGCATCCTCATATAGAACCGCAGCCTCGGCGATGAGGCCCTGGTTGGCGCGCACGGTTCCCAGGCCCAGGCGCGCAGTGGCCGAGGCCGGGTCGACGGCCGCCATGCGCGTCCACAGGGCCTCGCTGTCCCGCCAGAACGACTGCTGGCGTACGCAGGCCGCGGAGAGAGCCGCGACGATGAGCGCCGCGATCGCGAATACGGCGCCTCGCCGGACCTCGCGGCGCAGGGCGGAGCTCAGAGCCGCGCCGGCGATCAGGGCCAGCGGAAGGCAGGCCATGTAGGAGTAGCGGTCGGCGACGATCTGCAGGCCGCAGTGATTGAGGCCGAGCACCGGGGACAGGCACACCCCATAGAACGCCGCCGCGGCGAGGAGCCAGGGATGGCGGACGCGCTCACGCCAGATCATGACGGCGGCGGCGATCACGAGGATGACCGCGACGACGAAGCGGGCCTCAAGAGGGTCGAGCGGCGCGCGGAGCTCATATAGAGGAGAAAGGCCCGAGGGCCACAGCGTCTGCCGCGCGTAGAAGACGAGGCCGTAGCAGGCCTGGACCAGGCGGCCCGCGATCCCGTGCTGGGACAGCGGCAGGCTGCTGCGCTCGAGCGAGCCGGTCGTGATCAATATGCCGAAGGCGGAGATCGCCCACAGCGGCGCCTTCTCGACGAAGATGTTCTTCAGGGAAAGCTTGCGGCGCAGAGGCCAGAGATCCAGGATCACGAGCAGGGCCGGGAGAACCACGGCCTGCCCCTTGGACAGCACCGCGAGCGCGTGAAGGAGCACGACCGCGCGGGCGCGGCCTTTCAAATACGAAAGGAAGGCGGCGAGCATGAAGACGCCGCACAAGACGTCGCGGCGCTCGGTGATCCAGGACACCGACTCGACGCGCAGAGGGTGGACGGCGAAGATGAGTGCCGCGAACAGGGCGGGGAGCACCGCCTTCTCCCCCTCCTCTTTGCCGAAGAGCTCGAGGCCGATCAGCGCGACGAGTGCGGCGCAGACCGAGTGGAGCACGATGTTCGTCAGGTGGTAGCCGCGCGGGTCGAGGCCCCAGAACGTGAAGTCGAGGCCGTAGGTCAGGTAGGCCAGCGGCTGCCAGATGGTGCCGACCGTCGAACGGAAGGCCCAGGCCCATTGCGCGGGCCCGAAGCCGCGCCAGCCGGTCGGCTCGAGCAGGAACATCGGGTCGTCCCAGGAGACGAAGCCGGAGCGCAGGCTCGGAAGAAAAACGAGGAACGCGACGAGCGCCGCCAGCGCCGGGACCCCGTGACGTTTCTTAAAAACGGACGCCAAGGCCGGCCTCGGCCCCGGCCTGGCCATGGGCCATCGTCGCGGCGAGGCTCAGGTAGGTGAACTGGTAGGGCGTCACGCGCATGCCGAGGGTGAAGCGGCTCTCGAGCGTGTTCACGACGCGGCCGTTGAGCGTGGGATCGAGGTTGGACTGGCGCACGACGAGGCGCATGCGGTCGAAGCCGACGCCCGCGTAGGGCGCGAAGAACGGCGTGCCCGCGGAGCAGACGAGGTTCAGGCCGGCGTGCGACGCGGAGAAATCCGTGTGCACGACGGAGTGCGCGACGGCCGAGATGAGGACCTGGGGCGCCCAAGGCTTATCCGAGGTCGCATACAGGCCGTAGCGCAAGCCGCCGCCCGCGATCGTGAGGCCCTGGTAGGAGATGCCGCGGATGAAGCCGGAAATTTTAAAGGGCATGCCGACCTCGGCCTGAGCCCAGGGCAGGCCGAATATCCGCACGCCGCCGTTGCGCAATATATTATTGCCCTTCGATGGATAGAACTGGCCGCCGAAGCGCGCGCCGAGGTCGAAGCCGGTGAGGCCGAGCGAGCGTCCGCTCTGGAAGGTCGCCGCCCCGAGCACGCCGCCCAGGTCGCGGGCGAACGGCTTGAGCGAGCCCTCGTCAGCGTAACGCGCGAACCCGCCGTATTGATCGGCGCCCGCGAACGCGGGAGCGGAGGCTGAGAACAGCACGGCGACGGACAGGGCGAGGCGCTTCATGACCGGATTATGCGTTATCGGACGGACGAACCTCAACCCCGCTATCGGAACGGGAGAAGGCTGCGGATCTCGCCGGCGATCCGGGCGCCGGTCGGACGGGGGTCCTCGAGCGCCTCCACCCAATCGTAGTAGCCGACGCTCCAGGCGCGCAGATGGCTCCAGGCGCGCCCGGGGATCACCGTCAGCCGGAGCATCGTCCCAAGCGTATTATCGATGACGAGCGCGGTCCTCGTGGGCCAGACGCGCGGCAGCACGCCGAGGAGGCCGTTGACCCGCATCAGGAAATACTTGAAGTAGCCGAGCTCGGTCATGTCCATGCCCCACTTCTCGTGCATGACGCGGTAGCCGGGGATCAGGTTGCGGATGTTCCAGCGCCACTTGAAGATCGGGATGTCCATGGGATCTTCGATTCGCAGCGGGAAGTCGTAGACGACGATCGACTCCGGCTCGAACCAGATGGTCCGCCCCCCCTTCTTCCAGGCGAGGCCGGAATCAAGCTCCTCGCCCTCCTGCACTCGCTCATCGAGGACGCCGAGCTCGAGCGCCGCCTTCACGTCCACGAGCTGGCAATGCATCTCGCCGTAATCCGAGGGCTCCCTCTTCAGGTTCGTGCCCTCGTAGACGTCGTGCTTGTAGAACGGCAGGACCTTGGCCGCGAACGGCTTGCCGCCCTTATGCGTGATGAGGAGGCGGCTGCCGGCGGTGTGGATGGTCCGCTCGTTCTCGAGCATCAGCGGCACGACGAGACCCGCGCCCGTCTCCTCCTGGCAGCGCAGAAGGGGCGAGAGCCACCCGGCGCGCGGATAGACGTCGTTGTCGAGGCAGGCCGCCATCCTGGTCTTCGCGGCGCGCAGGCCGAGGTTGCGGGCCTCGGCGCAGTTCAGAAAGCGGTTCTCAAAAATCAACCTCACGCGCTCGCCGTACTTCGCCTGCAATGCGCGGCGGAACGCCTCCGGGGCGCCGCCGATCACCGCGATGTACTCCACCGGCTCGGGCGTGTTCGCGAAAAGATTCTCGAGGCAGCGCGCGGTGGGCGAGAAGCGGTCGCGCGCGGAAACGATCACGGTGCAGACGGGGTTCTGAACGCTCATCATTGGCTCCGGTAGCTCGAGAGGTGGACATAAACGGCGACGGCACAGACGCCGGCCAGCTTCAGCGGCGAGCGGACGCGCCCTCCGCGCAGGATGCGGGCGCAGACGAAAACGGGACGGGAGAGCAGCGCGAACGCCTCCGCGGCCGCGGAGGACGGCTCTCCGCGCAGCTCCCGCATCCGGCGCAGGCCGTCGCGGATGCGCCGGGTCTTGAGGCTTAGGGCCTCGAGCGTGCGGGCGGCGGGGTGGCAGACGCGGGCCTCGTCGCAGTAAACGAGGCCGTATCCCTTGCCGCTCACCCTCAGACCCCACTCATAGTCCTCGCCGGAGGCGCTCGGGAAACGCGTGTCGAATCCGCCGACGGCGTCGAAGACCGCCTTGCGCGTGAAGAGGTTCGCGGTCGCGGCGAAGCGCGACTTCTCGACATGGCGCTTTTGATCGAGATAGGTCGCGGCGTCGTACAGCTCCGCGAGCGAGGGCCGGGCGGGGTCTTCGCCGACGAGATCGACGCGTCCGCCGACGATGCCGCAGGCGGGCTCGGCGCAGAGGCACCGCACGCCGCGCTCGAGCCAATCCGCCTCCGGAAGGCAGTCGGCGTCCGTGAAGGCCAAGATCTCCCCGGTCGCGAGCGAGACTCCTTTGTTGCGCGCCGCCGCGGGCCCGCGCGCGGCCTCATGGGCGTAGGTCACGCCCGGGAAGCGGGAGGCCACCGCGCGGATGTCCTCGGTGGAGGCGTTGTCGACGACGATGACCTGCAGGCGATCCTTGGGGAAGGTCTGGCGGGACACGGCCTCGAGGCAGGACGCAAGACGCCGTCCATCGTTGAAGACCGGGATGATCAAGGAGAGCAACGGGGGCGGGGTCGGGGCGATGGGATATCGTATCATGTACTCCATAATGGCCGCGCCGCGCGTCACCGTCATCATCCCCACCCGCAACCGCGCCGCGGGGGCCGTGCACGCCGTGAAGAGCGTCCTGGCTCAGACCTTCACGGACCTCGAGGTCCTGGTCGTCGACGACGGCTCCACCGACGGCACCGAAGCGGCCGTGCGCGCGCTGAAGGACCCGCGCGTGCGCTACGAGCGCAAAGGGCCGCCGCACAGCGCCGCGGCCGCGCGCAACTACGGGGCCCGCATCGCCCTGGCCCCCCTCATCGCTTTCAACGACTCGGGCGACGACTGGCTCCCGGAGAAGCTCGCGGTGCAGATGGCGGCCATGGACGGCCTCCCCGGAAGCGTCGCGATGGTTTATTCCTCGCTGATCCGCGTGCACCGCAACGGTCAGGAGCAGCGCGTGAATTCCCCTTCCTTCGCCGCCGGGGAGCCCGGCCGCTACCGCCGCGCCCTGTCGCTCGGGGTCAACGGCATCTATCCGCAGACCGCGATCTTCAGGACCTCCGCGTTCCGCGCGCTCGGAGGCTTCGACGAGCGGTTCCGCTGCTGGGAGGACCTCGAGCTGTTCATCCGCCTGGCCGAAAAATGGGACCTGCATTTCGTGCCCGGGCATTTCACCCGCCTGTTCGACAACGCCCGCGGCGTGTCGCGCAACTTCGACGCGATGTTCGTGGCGCACGCGTTCCTCATCGAGAAGCACCGCGCGGCGCTGGGGAACGACCCCGCTTTGCTGGTCCCTCACTACCGCTCCATCGGGCGCCGGCTGATCCCGACGAAGCATCACGCCTACGCGCGCAAGGTGCTGTGGCAGGCGGCGCTCTCACGGCAGGTCAAGCCGGCGGACATCGCGTGGCTCGCCCTGGCCTACGCGGGACGGCCCGCGTTCCGCCTGCTGGGCGCCGCGCGCCGGGCGTACTGGAAGCTGACCGGCGCCGGCGACCTCGACGGCCACGGCCTATGACACCGCAACGAATCCTCATCATCGGCGACGGCGGTTCGGGGAAGTCCACCTTCGCCATCAAGCTGGGCGCGGCGAAGAACATCCCGGTGACTCACCTCGATCTGCTTCGCTGCGACGACACCTTTACGCCGGTTGCCCCGGACGTTTACCGGAGGCGCCATGACGCCGTTCTCCGGCAGGATCGCTGGATCGTCGAAGGCATCCCGCGAGGCTATTGGGAAACCCTCAATGATGACAGCCCGCTCAACAGCCCCACCCTGCGGCAGAGGATGAACGGCTGCGACGCCGTCGTCTACCTGGACTATTCGCCGCCGCTCACCCTGTGGCGCTCCTGGCGGCGCAGCCTTGATTACGCGGCGAGCCGCACAGCGATCCCGGAGCATGCGCGCTACCGTTTCAATCTCTTCAACATAAAACGCACCCTCATTTTCTATTTTTGGATCCGCCCCGAGCTACAGAAAGCGCTGAGCGTCCTGAGAAGCAGCGGGAAGCTGATCCTCGTCGCGAGCGACGACAGGCAGCTCGAGTCCGCCCTGGCTCGTCTGACATGATCCTGATCGCCCTGGCCGCCGTCCTGTCGATCCCGATCTACTATTTCCAGCCCGACTGGGCGGGCTGGCTGACCCTCTACGCCGCGTTCGCGGTCGTCCCGCTTTTCCTGTCGTTCAAGAAACGCTCCCGCCTGGTTCTGACGATCTGGGGCACGATCCTGCTGCACGCGCTGATCGCCGCCTTCAACGCGTACGTGAGCGTCATCCACGGCGTCGACGTCGACGCCGCGAAATTCCACGCCAATGCCGCGGCCATCGCCTCGATCGGAGGCCTGAATTTCAGCATTGGATCGCGCTTTTATACGGCCGCGCTGGCGCTTGCCTACTCGCTTGGAGGCCCTTCGCAGTTCTACGGCCAGGCGACCTCGGTGCTCGCCTACGCGTTGTCCTGCGTCGTGCTCGTACGCGTCCTCGATCTGCTCAAGATCGAACGCCATCAGGCGGCCTGCGTCCTCATCTTCGGCCTCCACCCCGCGCTGGCGCTGTTCACCTCGGTCACCCTGCGCGAATCATGGCAGATCCTATTTTTCATGCAGAGCGTCTACAGCCTGCTCCGCTTCCGCGTAAGCGCCGCTCCCGCCGCTTTGTTCTGGGGACTTCTCGGCGCGGGCCTGATGGGCTTCCTGCACAACGGCCTCATCGTCTACGCGCTGTTCATGATTCCGCTCGCCCTGTTCTCCGGGCTCGGCATTCGCGCGACCTTGTCTCTGCCGCGCACGATCGGGCTGGGATTGACCGGGGCCGTCGGCGTCGGGCTCGTCGCCGCCGCTCTGACCGGAAGCCTGCCTTACACGCCCTCGCTCTCGCGCTTATCCGACGGTGAGGCCCTTGATTACGCGTCGACCTACCGAAAAAAAGGCGAAAAGGGCGCGCGCGCCGAGTACGCCGTCAAGCTCGACGCGGGCTCGCCCGTCAAGTTCGCGCTGAGCCTGCCTCCCGTCTATCTCTACTACATGCTCTCGCCGTTCCCCTGGCAGATCCGCTCGGGGCTCGATCTGTTCGCCGCGGCGGACGGCTGGCTGCGCCTTCTGCTGCTCTTCTTCGCGCTGACCGCGCTCTGGGCCCCGCCCAAGGAAACGCCCGCCGGCATCCCCCGCTTCCTGATCATCTTATATTTCTCGATGTCGGTGCTGTGGGCGATGGGCACCATCAACTACGGCACGGCCATGCGCCACCACATCGTGCCCTTCTGGATCCTGATCGTCCTGGGCCTGCCGCCTCTGCTCGACCGCGCGTACAAGATCTTCCGGATCAAGCTCCGCTGAGCAGCTCACGGTAGACGCGCAAGGTTTGCTCCACGACTTTTTCCTGCGCGAAAGCCGACGCCGCGAGCGAGCGAGCCTTCTCCCCGAGCCGGCGGCGCAGGGCGCTGTCGGCGATCAAACGCTTGAGCGCCTCCGCAAGCGCGCGGGCGTCGCGAACGGGGACGAGCAGGCCGGTTTCCTCGTGGACGACGACCTCCCGGCAACCGGGCACGTCCGCGGTCACGAGCGCGCGGGCGCAGGCGGCCGCTTCCATGAGCGCCTTGGGCAGGCCCTCACGGTAAGAGGGCAGGCAGACGATGTTCGCCTGCCGGTACACCTCCGCCATGTCCGAGCGATGCCCCCACCACTCGACGGCGCCCTCCGCCTTCCACTCCGCCAGACGCGACGCGGGCACGGCGGCGGGATTCTCCGCGTCGGCGTCGCCGGCCAGGACGAAGCGCGCGCGCACGCCTTCCGCCGCCAGCGTCCGAGCCGCCGCCACGAACTCGCCCACGCCCTTGTCCCACAGCATGCGCGCGGGCAGGACGACGAGAGGCTCGCCCTCCGGCTCAGGGCTCGGCGCGAAATGCGCCGTGTCCACACCGGAGCCGCGGATCAGCACGGCCCGGTCCTCCGCGATGATCCCCCCGTCCACGAACAGCGCCCGGTCGTCCTTGTTCTGGAAGATCGTCCGGGAGTTCCTCGCCGACAGCGCGAGCCTCAGCGCGGCGCTGACGGCCGCGCGCAGCCCGCGCGCCTTGAGGCCGGGGGAGATGAAGACGAACCCCAGCCCGGTGAAGGTGTTGACCACGGCGGGCACGCCGCACAGCTTCGCCGCCAGCGTCCCGTAGAGGATCGGCTTGGCCGTGACCTGGTGCACGAGGTCGGGACGTTCGTCGGCGTAGAGCCTGATGATCCTCCAGACCAGGTAAAGCTCGTAGAACGGGTTGACGCCGCTGCGCCTCCAGGGCAACGGGATGAGCCGCAGGCCCTCCGCCCGGATGCGCTCGCCGTGCGCCTCCTCGTGCGCCGCGACGACCACCTCGTAGCCCGCCGCCAGGGCCGCCTTGGCGAAGGGAAGCCGGTGCGACCAAAAGGTGTAGTCCTGCGTCTGCAAAAACAGGACCTTGCGCTTCATGAGACGCGCCGCCAGCCGGCCCGCAGCGCCCGCAGCGCGTCATGAAGAGGCTTGCCGCCGACGGTCACGGCGAGCCAGACCCAATCCACGGGCAGCGCCTGGCCGGAACGGATCAGGCCCAGCAGGACCTCGCGGGCGAAGCGCGCGTGCCGCGTCGGCGCGAGGCCGCGCGCGATGGCCCTCTGGTGAGGCGCCACAAGCGCGGGGTCGCCGGCGAGGTCGGCCTCGAACTTCTTCAGGATCTTGTGGTAGGAGTCCAGCATGGCGTCGGCGTCATTCGAGATCCCCCCTTCCATCTCATGATACACGGCCACGGAGCCGGGCACGAGCTGATACCGGAAGGAGCGCGCCACGCGCATGAAAAAATCCAGGTCCACCCAGCGCCTGAGGTCTTCATCAAAGCCGCCCACGGCCGTGAAAGCGCTGAGGCGCACGAGCGCCGCTTGCAGGTAGATCCCGCCCACGCCGCGGCCCAAGGCCCGCCTCCAGGTATCCGCATCGCCGGCGTGGAACACGGGCGGGACCAGATCCTTTTTCGACCCATCCCAGTACTGGCGGGTCATCGGGGAATAGACGACCCCCACCTCCGGAGGAAGAAGATCGAACGCCGCCAGCTGTGCTTCAAGCTTACGGGGCAGCCACTCGTCGCCCGCGTCCTGAAACGCGAGAATAGGCGCCTGGGCCTGCCGAATCCCGAAGTTGCGGGCCGCCGCCGAGCCCCGGCGGCCGGTGTTTTGGACGTAGCGGATGCGCGGATCGGCGCAGGCGCGGACGAGCTTCTCGGTGCCGTCGGTCGACCCGTCGTCGACGATGATCAGCTCCCAATCCGTGAAGGTCTGCTTTAAAACGCTCTCGATCGAGAGCGCCAGGACCGTCTCGCGGTTCCGGGTGGGCAGTATGGCGCTGACTCGCGGCATGGGACATTCTACGATATACTCGCCCCCCGGCCGACCTAGGCCCTTGGGCCCACCTTGGACCTACCCCCTTCGACCCTTAGCGCGGGGACGGTTTACGCTCAATAATGTAGCATGAAGATGAAATGGCAACAGGGAAGGCCGCGATGAACCGCATAGGCACCCGCCATTCGTGGCGCTGGATGACCCCCCCGCTGGTCGACTGCTGCCTCTTCTTCATGAGCCTCGGCGCCTCCCTCTTCTTCCGCGAACCTGAGTTCCTGACCTCCGCGACCGGGCTCACCTTCCTGCCCTTGTTCATCTCGTGGATGGCCGTCATGTACGCCTTGGGCCTGTACGACCTGCGCGTGGCCCGCGATAGCGGCGCCCTGATCAAGAACCTTCTGATCTCCTCGGTCGCCTGCCTGGCCATCGGCGTGACCTACTTCTACCTGATGAACTCCAAGATCTACACGCCTAAGACCCACCTCTTGCTCACCGTCGCGCTCTCCCACGCCGCGATCCTGGGCTGGCGCCGGGCCTGGCTCACCTTCCTGAACTACAACTTCCTCGACCAGCGCTTCGTGTTCCTCGGCGACCCCGTGGACATGGCCCAGATCGAGCGCGACCTGCCCCACCACGCCGAGAACACGGGCCTGACCATCGTGCCCTGGCAGTTCCCCGGCGTGGACATGGTCGTGGCCGACAGCCGCTGGGTGGACTGGAACTGGGAGGCCGCGCGCCCCGTGTTCCTGGCCGCCATCGCCCGCGGGGTGCCGATCGTCACGCTCGAGGACTTCTACGAGAGCATCTTCTTCAAGGTCGCCCCGCACTCCGCCGGCCGGCCGTCGTGGGCGCTGAAATTCACCCTTCCGAACAACATCGGGCCCTTCCTCCACATGAAGCGCGCCTTCGACATCGTCGGCTCAGCCGCCTTGCTCCTGCTCACCTCTCCGCTGCTCGCCGCGACCGCCGTCTTGATCGCGATCATGGACGGCCGCCCGTTCTTCTACCGCCAGCCCCGGGCCGGCTTTCTGGGACGGCCTTTCATGGTGCTCAAGTTCCGCACGATGAGCCTGGGCTCGGACAGCAACGGCCCGTTCACCTCCGCCAAGGCTCACGGCTCGAGCATCACGCGCCTCGGCGCGGTCCTGCGCCGCTACCGCATCGACGAGCTCCCGCAGCTCTGGAACGTCCTGATCGGCGACATGTCCCTCGTCGGGCCCCGCCCCGAGTGGGTCAAGGAGGTCGCGGTGCTGGAGAAGGTCGTGCCGAGCTATCACCTGCGCCACCTCGTCAAGCCGGGCATCACCGGCTGGGCGCAGCTCAAGTTCCGCGCGACCAACAGCATCGACGACTCCATCGAGAAGATCCACTACGACCTCTACTACCTGAAGTATCTCTCCTTCGGCCTCGACATCAGCATCCTGCTCAAGACCGTCAAGCGCGCGCTGACCTCGGACTCGTCCATGGTCGCGCTGCCGACGCCGGTGGTTTCCGTTCCGCAGAATATCGAGCACTGGGCCGCGGACCTGACCTCCCACCTCGAACACCCGCGCTCCTGATAGGGTAGAATCAGGACGTGACCCTGCCCCCGCGACGCGTTCTTTTCGTCTGCACCGGGAACATCTGCCGCAGCGCGATGGCCGAGCACCTGCTTCGGCACTGGTCGGCGCAGCGGGGCCTCACGGTCGAGGTCCGTTCCGCCGGCATCGCCGCCGAGAGCTGGTACGAGGTCCCTGAGCATGCCCGCCGTCTACTCACCCTCGAGGGCGTGCCTCCCTTCGAGCACCGGCCGCAGCTGGTGACGCGCGAGCAGCTGCGCTGGGCCGACACGGTCCTGGCCATGGCCGAGCATCACCGCGACCACATCTGCGAGCTCTATCCCGAGTTCACCGGCAAAACGCGCCTGCTGCGCGACGAGGATGTGGCCGACCCGATGGGGAAATCCTACGAGGTCTTCGCGTCCTGCCTCGCCGTCATACGCGAGTCGCTCGAATCCCTGATCCGCGCCGAACTTAAGCCCTAGACGCGTCCGAGGAGCTCGCGGTAGGCGCGCTCGGCCAGCGCGGCGAGGATCGAGTAGTCCCGGTGGGCGGCCATGTATGCCGCTCCGCGGCGGCCCGCCTCAAGACGCCGCTCCCGGTCCATCGACAGCGCCACGAGCGCGGAGGCGAAGGCCGCCTCATCGAAGGCGACCGCGATGCCGCCGCCAGACGCCTCCAGGATCATCTTCTGCTCGGGCGTCTCTTGCGTGCCGACGACCGGGCGCCCCCGCCCCAGGCTCTCCATGAGCTTGGTCGGCGAATTCATGTAGAAGTACGGGACCGGCGGCAAGGGCGAGACGCCGATGTCGGAGTCGTCGATGCGCGCCGCCACCTCCGCGCGCGGGACCGGCGCAACGAAGCGGACCACCCCGGTCAAGCCCAGCTCCACGACGAGGGCGCGAAGACGGTCGACCTCTTCGACGCTTTGAGCGGAGCCGAGAAACGTCAGGCGCAGGCGCGGGTCCGACTTGATCGCCAGGGCCATGGCGCGCAGCAGAAAATCAAGCCGGCGGACCCAGCCGAGCGCGCCGATATACAGCACCTCGACCGTCGCGCGCTCCGGCGGCGGCGCGGACGCGACCGCGTCCCTGCAGCCCATCGGCATAGCGACCATCGGCGCCGTACGGCCCATCGCACGGTAGTAGCCCTCCATGTGGTCGCTGATCGGCAGCAGCAGGTCGCAGGACATCGCGATACGGTCGACGAGATACCCGCCGACCGTGCCTTTGAGCAGCAGCCTCAGCCGGGCAAGGCCTCGCTTCTCCATCGCCTGAGCCAGGACTATGGGCCCATTGAGAACCGACAGGTGGAAGACGAACGGCTTGCCCGCCCGGCGGGCCAGGAGCATCGCGATGAGCGCGAAGACAGGATCGTTACGGACCTGGACGAAGTCGATAGGCTGCTCGCGCAGAAGAGCGGACAGCCAGGCGAAGAGAGGGCGGACGGTCCCGGCCTCACGGCGATAGAGCGTGACGGGATGCCCATGCCAGGTCTCCCGGCGCATGAGCTCGGGTAGGCCGGGGATGAACGCGATCCAGTGGATGCGGTGGCCCAGGCGGGAGAATTCCTTCGCGTAGATCTCCTCAAGGTGGCCCTCCTCGCAGGGCCACTGCCGCCAATCCGATATGAGCGCGAACTGCATCAAAGCCGGCCCTCGAGCCAAAGCACCCGCTGAGCGGGCAGGCAGCGCCCCTGAGCGCAGGCGACAAGGAGATTACGCGCGTCGGCACGGGCTTCGAACAGCGCCCTCCAGGGCTTCAAATCGCCCTCGGAGACCGCCGCCGCAAGCGCGGTGTCGTTGACGAGAAGAACATAGAGGCGGCCCTGAAAGCGCCAGGCCCGGGCCTCGACCCCCTCCGGCACGGAGAACGGCACGGCGGCTGAGACGCCGGATTCGAGAACGGGCCTCATCGCGGCGGCTTCACGCGCCACCCGGAGCAGAGCCTGCCATTCCTCGGGATAGCCGGTCAGCTCGCGCCCGTCCGCGGACGGAGGCAAGCTGAAGAATACGCCCGTCCGCCCCCGCACCGCCGCGCGCGCGACGAGCAGGCGCAGCTGGGCCCAGTCGGCCAGGCGCTCCTCCGTCCGGCCTGATGCGCCCGTAAAAGATACGCCCGCGCTATGGAAGTCGCTGTCCGCCGGCAATTCCGCGCGGACCGTCATGCCCGCCGCGAGCGCCGCGGCCTCGACTTGAGGGCCCACGGGGGCGAGCAGGCCGAGCTCGAAGTCCCGCGCCTTTTCGGGCGCGCAGGCGGCCGCCAGCGCCAGCAGCGCCGCCGCGAGCGCGCGCCTCACGCCGCCCTCCGCCGCGCGATCAGGTCGCGCGCGACATCGCGGAACTCGCCGTAGCTTCTCACGGAAAGCGCGTGGAGCAGGCCGACATAGATGACGCCGCCCGCGAGCAACTGCAGGCCGAAGCCCGCGAAGACGGAGAAGCCCGGGGGCAGGGCCGCCCCCAGCCCCGCGACGGCGAGCGCCATCGCCGCGGCGCACAGGAATTCGCCGCGAAGGTTGGAGACAAAATCCGAGAGGCTCATGCCGATGAGCATGCCGCCATAGTAACAATCGATCGGTGCGGTCGCAAGCGAGGCGATCGCGTAGCCGATGGCGACGCCGAGGATGCCCCACTTGAGCCCCAGAACGATGCCGAGCACCTGAAGGGCCTGGATCGGAAGGATCACGCGCAGGCGCAGGCCCGTCTGGTTCTGAGACATGTAGATGTTACCGATGAGCGTGGTCACGGACTGGACCATCCCGACCACCGCGAGGATGCGCAGGACCGGGACCATCTCCCCCCATTGCGGTCCGAACACGACGCCCGTGAAGTTTCCGGCCGAGGCCGCGACCCCGAGCATGATCGGGAACGTCACCAGCGCGATGACCCGCGTCATCCGAAGAAACAGGCCGCGGATGCGGGGCCGGTCGTCCTGGATGAGCGAGAGGGACGGGAACATCACGCGCGAGAGCATGCGCGACACCCGTGAGAGCGGGAAGAGCATGACGGAATAAGCCCGCGTATACACGCCGAGGGCCCCCTGCCCGAGGACGTAGCCGATAAGGACGTTGTCCACGTTGCGGACCCAATAGTTGGTTACGCTGCCGAACAGGGTGTTCATGCTGTACCCGGCCAGGTCGCCGACGGCGGACCACCGGAACAGGAGGCGGGGCCGCCAATCGCAGACTCTCCAAAGGATGAGGACCTGCACGACCGCGGTCACGACGGACTGCACCGCGATGCTCATCGGGCCCCAGCCGCGCCAGGCCAGAGCGATGGCGACCGCCCCGCCGCACCAGGCGGCCGCGACCTCGGCCTTGGCCAAGGTCTTGAACTCCAGCTGGCGGGTGAGCAAGGTCGAGTGCACCATGCCCAGGGAATTGATCGCGAAGATCCAGGCGATGGCGCGCGTCAACGGGATGAGCGCATCCTCATGGAACACCCGGGCGATCCAGGGCGCGCCATAGAGGAAAAGCGCGGTGAACGAAACGCCCAGCGCCACATTGAGCCAATAGATGGACGAGCGGTGCTCCTCGGTTATATCCTGGCGCTGGATGAGCGCTCCGCCGAAGCCCTGCTCGGCAAGGATGATCGCGAAGTTGACGAAGATGAGGACGGTGGCTACCAACCCGAAGTCCTTCGGCGTCAGGATGCGCGCCAGGATGATGTTCGACACGAGCAGGATCGCCTGCCGGCCCGTCTGGTTGGTCACGCTCCAAAGCGCGCCCGAGAGAGTTTTTTCCCGGAAATCCTTCATCGCACAGCCCCCCCGGAGCCGAGGCGAAGGATCTCGGCGACCTCGGCGGAGCCATAGTCGCCCGCGCCGTCGTCCTCGGGGACGCTCACAAAGCGGTCACGGTGCGGCACATCCTTCAGCAACGCCTTGAGGTGAACCATCATGCGCCCGCGCATGCGGCGGGCGTGACGGACGAGCGCGCCGAACGCCTGCTGGCGGCCCAGCACCGACGAGCGATAGGCCTCGTGGAGCTCGACGTAGCGCGTATAGAGGACCAGGTCGTCGAGCCGGGCCTTCACGGCCGGATCGTCCGTCGACGAGACGGCCTCGGCGAGCCTCCGGTACATCTCAGGAACCAGGCCGGAGGGCACGGAGGTCTTGCCCAACGCCCGCGATCCGTCCAGGAGCGCGTAGAATCCCCGCATCGGCGCCTTCGCCGCGCCGAAGGCACGAGCGAGGAAATCCTCCCGGATGGCGTCGACGCGGGACGCTTCGGAGATATCCCATAAGATCCTCGACGCCGTATAGTAGCCGAGGCCGTTGGCGCCCCAATCCTCGCCGGACTCGGCGGAAACAAGCCTCACTCCCAAAGCGTGGAAGCGCGGAAGCGACTTGGAGAGATAAACGAGGTCGCCGCCCCGCATGCGCCCCGGAAGGCTGCGGTGCCACTGGAACACTCCGTAGTATTCGCGCACGCCCTGAAGGCTCACGCCCTGCCGGCGCCACCCCTCGAGGTATTCCTCGGGCTCGCGGCCCTTGGGCAGAAAGCTCGTGGCCACGCTCACGATGACCCTCTCGCGCACGCGCGCCGCCGGCGGAGCGGCGTGCCGGTTGTAGGCGTAGAACGCGACATACTTCCCAGGATGGCCCTTCTCGAGCTCCCCGGAAACGTCGTTGGCCAGAAGGAGGATGCGGTCGCTCGGAGCGCCCAGCGCACGGCAGGCCTCGCACTCGCACCAACCCTCGCCGTCGCTCGGCTCCACGGAGATCGTGTCGAGAGCCGGATCCTTGGAAAGGCGCGTTAAGGCGTCATCGACGACGAGGCGCCGCAGGGCGGGGTTCGAGAGGCAAAGCTTGGCGGAGACGCGCCGGCCGCCGACAAGAGCGAGATACTCGGGATGCTCGTCGAAGGCTTCGCGATGCCTCTTGATGAGGTCCTCGCCGGAATGTCCGGTATGAAGATCGAACGCCCCGGGAACCCGGTTGCGTCGCTGCCACTGAGAAAAAGGCTCACGGTTGTAGTCCGACAGCCCGAAGCCATACCAGATGCGCCGGGCCGCGAAGGAGGGCGCCGCCTTCACCGCGACCTCGAGAGCGAGCCCGGGGTCATGCGGCACGATCTCCCACGCCGGGCCGGGGAAGAAGCGCCGCCAGCCCGCGCGGTGGAGGATATCCGCGACGGCGGCCTCGACGGCGGCCTCGGTCGCGCCGACCGCGATCAAGCCGTCCTTGTGCGACCGCAGAACATACTGCTCGCGGCGCATGGGCTCCGCCGCATCGAATTCGGAGGTCAGCCCGAGCTTCGGGAAGTCCCGGATCGTCCCGAGCGCGATGCCGCGCGGACCCTCCCCAGTTTCGACGGAGAAGGGGCTCCCGCAGATGCGTCCCAGGGAAGCGGCAAGGTCATCCGCGGCGGCGCGCGTACGCGAAGAGGCGTGCGGGGCGATCATCACCGGCAACGCGGGCTTGCCGGCCTCGCACAGGGCCACCGCCAGGACCAAGGCGCCCGTCATCGTCCGTCCTCGTGCATGCCCGCGATCAGGAAGGAGGTCAGCGCGAACAGACGGAGATCCTCCAGGAACGCCCCGGTCATGAGCATCCCGAAGGCGACGCCGAGAAAGGTCGCGGCTCCGGCCAGACGGAGGCGGTCGTTCCAGTTGCTCCTCAGCAGACGGAAGGCGACAGTGCTCAGCCCGATCAGGATGAGCCCCGCTCCCAAGACCCCGTTTCTCAGCATCCAGCGCTGATATTGGTTTCCCAGCGAGGACATCGGCTCATAGAAAGCGGGGCCCCAGCCGAACACGGGAGAGCGCCAGCAGTACGCGGCGGCATCACGCAGCGACACCAGCCCGGGAGGCACGCAGAACAGGACGACCACGACCGCTGCCAGCGCATGCGCGAGGCGCAAAGGCGCGCGGGAGAAAAACGAAAAATAGACCGCCGCCAGGACCGAAAGGTAGCCCATCGACTGGACGGGCTCGAACAGGAACCAGCGCCGCGCGTCGATCGTGCACAGGAAGAGGGTGAAATAGACCGCACCCATCAGGGCCGACTCCACGGACCTGCGAACCGACGCGTCGTGATGCCGGATGAGATAGACCACGAAGACTCCGAGGCAGAGCGGCCGCGCGAGCGCCACGAGATCCAGCGCACCGGTGCGAATACCATTGAAAGCCATCGAGTACGCATAGGAAACGGCGTCGATCAGCGCGAGAAGGAAGAATATCATCACGGCCTGCCGCGAGGGCCCGCGCGTCTCCCAGGAGGAAGGCTTCGTCGCTATGGCCATGCCGCCGAAAAGAAAGATGGCCGCAGGCAAAACAAAGCCAAGGCGCCCGTCGAGAAGATGCCCCGGAACGAACAGCGCCAGCCAGACGAGGGCGCTCATCGGATTATCCAGGCGCAGCACGCCGGCGATCATCGCGTCTCCGCCTTGGGCGCGACGAGGTTGAGCGCACGAAGCGCTTCGAGATTCTTTTTGCGGCGCTGCACGGCGGTCGCGCGCCTAGGCTCGAAGCGCGCGAAGCGAACCGCCTGTGCCTGGGCGAAGAAGCCCATGCTGTCGGCCGGGCGATCGAGCCGTCGCAGGGTCTCCCCAGCGAGATAGAGAGAGTCCGAGCTGAACGGACGGTGCTCAGCCGAGGCCAGGGCATAGCGCAGAGAAAGGCGCATCAAAGCGTAGTCGGTCTCCGCCGCCTCTCCGGCCGCCTTGTAAGAAGCCACGGACAACAGCGCGACGAAGCCCGGGTCCGCATCAAGCGCGACCGCCCGGGCCATGGAGACGACACGCTCCACGGCCGCCCCAGGCCGCTCCGCCTGCCACGCCGCCGCGGCCGGCAGGACCGCCGAGCGCATCAGCACGAGGCAATACGCCGCGGCCAGCAGCGAGGCCCCGGCGGAGGGAGCCTGCTCCGGGACGCGGCCGGAGGCCTTGTCCGCCCACGAAGGAGCGGAGAGAAGAAAGCCGAGGACCGCGAAGAACATGACCGCGTTGGCCGGCATCTGGAAGCTGAACTCGAACAGCGAATGCGCCGCGAAGGCGGCGGCGGCGGCCAAGGCTCCTCCGATGAGGGCGCGCATCTCTGCGGAGCGGGCCTCGCGCCAGGTCCGAGAGACGAGATAGGCGGCCAGCCCCGTCGCGAGCAGCGCCCCGATAAGGCCGAACAGCCCCGTCTCCAGCAGGAACTCGATCCAGTCGCTGTGCGCGTGCGCCGCCGTTCCGAGCAGGCCAAGGTCCTGATACGAGGGATAGACCGTCTGGAACCCGCCCAGGCCCGTCCCGAACAAGGGCGCGTCCCGCAGCCAACGCCAGGAATCGCCGTAGATGGAAAGGCGGGCCATGACGGATCGCTCGATGAGCGCCCCCGCGTCCGCATTGGACGCGACATGGTAGTAGGCGAAGAAGATCGCAAGCGCCGCGCCCCCGAGCGCTACAGCCGCGCGCAAGCGGCGCCGGCGCGCGCCCAGCTCGAAATCAGCGCCCAGGAAAGCGACGGCAGCGCCGGCCAGGGGGATAGCCAGAAAAGAGGCCTGGGACGAGCAGGCGACGAGCCCCAGAAAGACGGTGAAGAGGCCTCCGGCCAGAAGCTTCCCGGGCTGATAGTAGAACAACCCAAGGCCGGCGGCCAGGGACATGAGCAGGATGTTGGCCGCATGGTCGCAATTATAATACGAGCCGAACGAGCTGGTCCGCGGAGCATAGCGCACCCAGTACAGCTTATCCGCACCAGTGGCCGTCTGCAGAAGGCCCAGGCAGGCCAGCGCCAGCCCGACGCCGAAAAGAACGCGAGCATACCTGCGCGCGGAGTCCGCCGTGACGATGATGCGCGGGACGCTCCAGAGAACGGCCGCGTAGGCGACCCAGAGCATGATCGAAGAGCGGGTCTCATAGGGCGTCACGGTGAAGGGCCGAAGCGGGTAGGGGCCGCCCGGCACCATGCCCGCCGAAAGCTGCAGGTAGCCGAAGGCCGCGACGGCCGCCGGGAAAAGCCAGAAATAGGAGCCCGCGACGGATGCGGCCGGACGGCCTTTGAGGAAGCACAGCAGGGCGAGGAGCAGGGCGAGGACCTCGATCGCCGCTCGCGACCACGGCTCCACTCCCCCGAAGGCGAAGGGGCCGAACGCGGTCAGCGCATACAGCAGCCCCTCCACGACCCCGGAAGGGATGCGCGGTCTCATGGGCGCCGGTCTTTCTTGTTCTCCGAGTCGACGTAGTCGCGGTAGTACTGCTCGTAGTAGCGGCCGTCCGCGTAGGTCATCGTCCCGAGGCGGGCGCCGTTGACCACGCCGCCGAGGATCTTCAAGCCGCCGATGCGCAGGCGCGCGCAAGCCGTCCGGATCAGAGGCACCCGCGTGCGCCCGAAGCGCGTCACGAAGATGCTCTGCTTGACGAAGCGGCCCCACAGGAGAACGTCGCTGATGGGGAACACCGGAGGGCAGTCCACGATGACCCGGGTGTAGCGTCCCCGGGCCCAGTCGAGGAACTTATCCAGCCGCTCGGTGTTGAGAAGCTCCGCGGGGTTCGGCGGGCGCGGCCCGCAGACGATGACATCGAGATTGGGAACGCCGCTCTTCTGAATGAGGGCGTCCGGGGACGAAACGGCGCCGGACAGGTAGTCGCTAAGGCCGGTCTCGTTGGACAGATGGAAGTTGCGGTGCTGGCGCGGCCGGCGCAGGTCGCCGTCGACGATGAGCACCTTATGCCCGAGCTGGGAGAGCACCACGGCCAGATTGGCGGCGACGAAGCTCTTGCCCTCCTCCTGGACCGAGCTGGTGATCAGGATCACGGGCTCGCCTTCCGAGGACTTCGCATAGCCGACCATGGTGCGCAGGTTGCGGAAGGCCTCACTGATGAGGGAGACCTCCGCGGAGAGGAGCTGCGCGAAGACCTTCGCGTCCTTCTTGTGCCGGGTGTAGGGGATCAGGCCCAGGAATGGCAGGCCGAGCTTGCGCTCGATGTCCTCGTGCGTGCGCACGGTCTGATCGAGCATCTCGATGATCAAAGCGGTGAACACGCCCAGGATGATCCCTCCCAGCAGCCCGAAGACCAGGGCCAGGGACTTGCGCGGGCGGACCGGGATCGAAGGCAGCTTGGGATGATCGATGATGCGGACGTTGTTGCCTTGCAGCTGGCCGGAGAGCTCGGTCTTGAGGCTTTGGACGATGTTGTCCACCTCGTTATTGAGGACCTTCCGCATCGAGGCGAGGCGAGAGCTCAGGCCCTGGACCGCCGGATGGCTGGCCGTGTACTTCATGCGTAGGTCGGCCAGCTGGGCTTCGCCAGCGAAGATCTGAGCCTTGATGTCCTGGACGAGACGGTTGTTGACGACCGAGGGCAGGGACTCGCTGATCTTCTGAGCGTCGACGCCCTTCATACGCATCTGCAGCGCGTCCAGGACGTCCTTCGACATGAACATCTGGTTGTTCAGGTTCTGCTCGACGAAATACTCGGCGAGGATACGGGACAGCTCCATCGCCAATCGCGGGTCGGTGCTGTCGGCATTGACATAGCAGAGGCGGGTCTTGGGCACCGGCACGATCGTGACGGCATTACGCAGCGTGTAAACGCCCGCGCCGAAGTCGGCCGAGCTCTCGAGCTTGAGGGCGCCGTACGCCCGCTCAAGAGAGGTGTCGCTCGTGATGAGCTTGTACTGGGTCTGAAAATACTCGTCATCGTCGCCTTCCATCCCGGAGGCCTGCTGCGCGATGCCCTTGTTGGCGCGCTCGACGTTGAGCAAGGTCGAGGCGCGGAACACCGGGGTGGACAGGAAGGCGTAGGCCGCGGCGGCAAAGAACACGACCGAGGAGACGAGTATGGCGATCCACCGCCGCCGGGACAGGATCTCGACGTACTGCGCGAGATTGATCTCGACTTCCTGCTCGTTGTCGGCCATGGCTAGAAGAAGCTCTGAGGGACGTAGATCACGTCGTTGGGCTCGAGGACCAGGTCCTTTTCCTTCTGGCCCTGCTGCGTGATGGCCTTCACCTCGATGGTGTAGGTGACGCTGGTCCCGTTGACGTTGCGCAGGACGCGCGTGCGGTCCTGGCCCGCGATCGGGGTGAAGCCGCCGGCGGTGCTGATCGCCTCAAGGACGGTCATGCGCGACTCGGTCGGTATCGGGTAGGAGCCCGGCCTCTGGACCTCGCCCATCACGAAGACGGTCTTGTTGCCGTACTCCTCGATGAACAGCGAGACCTGGGGGCTGACCAGGAACTGGGCCAGCTTGGCCTCGATCGTGTTCTGCGCCTCGAGCAAGGTCATGCCGCCGACCTTCACCGTGCCGATGAGCGGCATCGAGATCGCGCCGTTCGCGTTGACGCGCACCTTCCGGTTCATGTCGAGGTCCTGATAGACCGTGACGCTGATCAGGTCGGCCGAGGAGATGCGGTAGTCGGTCTTCGCGCTCCCGATCTGCTTGAGGGCCGAAGCGATGTCGGCCGCCTCCTTGTCAGCGGCGGCCTGCAAAGCGGCGGGAGCAACCGGGGCAACCTTCGCAGACGGCGGTTGAACCTCGGGCTGGAACGCGAAGGCCGGTGCGGGGGCCGGCGCGCTCGCGCCTTCGGTGACCTGAAATCCGCCGCAGGCCGCCATGAGGCCGCTGAGAACGACTGTGAATAACGCGCTTCGGTTCATCCGCGCTTAGTATACAGGGTCTAGAACTTAAGCGCCAGGTTCCAGGCGGTCTGCTGGTCTTCGTAGTTGAAGTCGCCCGAGAAGGTCGAGAAGCGCTCCCGGTAAACGTAGGAGAGGCCGGTCGTGAGCCAGGCCTGGATGTCGTAGGTCACCCACACGCCGCCCTGGTAGATGTCGTCGCGGCGATCGCCACGAATGGGCGGGGTGCCGATGGTCTGAGTGTCGGGGTACTTGTCGAGGCCGAAGGCCGCGTTGACGCCGACGGAGAGCTTGCGCGGGAGCTTGTGCTTGATGTCGAGCGTCGCGCTGTTGCTGATGTAGAAGCGGTTGGTGTCCGAGATCGACTCCTGAAGGCCGCGGGACAAGGCGAGGATGAAGTCCGTGCGGTCCGTCGGCTTGTAGAGAAGGTTCGACGTGACCGTGAGGTTGCGCGTCACGCGCGTCACGCCGCCGACCGGCGCCTCGTCGTACTCGCGGTAAGTCATGCCGGCCTCCACCTGGCCGGTGACCTTGGGAGCGATGACGCCGCTCAAGCCGACGCCGATGTCGTGGGCCTTGCTGTTCTTGTCCTGGTCCGGGAGCTGACGCTGGACCGTGTAGTGCGTGAGGTTGCGATGGTACGCGACATACAGCTTGGTCTTGGGCTGGATCTTGTAGCCGACGTTGAAGCCGACGCGCTGAGAGTAACGGTTGAGCTGGCGAGCTCTCGTGGCACCGAGATACTTATTGACGGTGTGGCTGGCGTCCACGCCGCCGGCCAGGTAGCCGTTCTCCTTGTCGTAGTCGAGAGAGGTGTAAACCGTGTTCGCCCAGCGCCGGTCGCGGGCGATGAGCTGGGAGAAGGCCTGATCGGTCGTGGACAGGTAATTATCGCCGAGCTTATAGGTCAGGCCGTAAGCGCCGGCATAGACGTAGTCCAGGTGCGCGGACTGGTTGATCGTGTCGTTGGCGCTGGGGTCGGCGCTGAAGTTTTGGGACTCGAAGACGTAGCCGGCCGACAGCGTGTGCAGCTTGCGCCAGGGCAGAACGGCCTCGAGCGCGAGCTCGTTCTTCGTGATCCAGGAGCCGCGTACGCCGCCGCCGACGGTCCGCGTCGGCGTGTTGCGGGGCACGAGGTAGATGTTCGAGTCGTACACCTCGGTGAACTGATAATAGGGATGGAGCGCGAGCTGCCCGTAGTGGATGTTGGGCTGCTTATATTGGGTGAGCCAGTCGAGGTTGACGGCGGAGGCGGACGAGGCGAAAAAAACGGAGAGGGCGGCAACGGCGAGAATCATCGGGCGCATGTCGAATCCTTACCTGCTGATCGTACGAATGCTCTCAAAGAGAGAGCCCAGTCCTGAACAAGGACTGGGCTCCCCGTCGAGAGCGAGCTACATTAATCGTTGCACTGATTCTGGATCGAGGCCGGGCCGTTACCCTCGCAGGGGTTGCTGGGCAGAGCATCATTCGGACCGGAGGGCGACAGGCTCGGGGGCGGGTTGTTGGGCGGGTTGTTATTGTTGTTGGTCGACAGGGGGCCGAAGCCGCCGTAGCCGTTGCCGCGGGGAGGGCCGCCGACGTCGCCGAGGGTGTTGCTGCCGCCCGGGGTGCCGACCGCGTGACCGGCGACCGCGTCGCGGAGATCCTCGCCCTTGCCGCTGGCGAGGGTCAGCTGAGGGTTGCCGTTGCCGCGGCGCTGGGAAGGGCCGCCGGCGACCGCGTCCTTGATGTCTTCAGTCCCGGGCAGGCTCAGGCCGAGCTGCGGGGCTTTCTTCACGGAGTAGGCGCCGATGATGCAGAGAATGATGATGATGACGGCATTTCGGACTCGGGACATCGATTCCTCCGACGACATGTAAGTGACGAACTTCTCATTTACGGCATAGACTGCAACCTGAGAATATGATATCACAGACCACCTCGCCAAGCAAGAGGCATTGGGCCCCCATCGAAGCGGGGCCAAAGGACCCAGACGGTATCTGAGCCTCCAGGAGACTCACTTGAACGACCTGATCTCGAAGCTGAAGCAGCCGGCCCTGTGGACCATCAGCGTCCAGCTCATGATCCTCTACGTCGTCTCCGTCGCGATCTTCTTCGCGGCCCACGCCGTTAACACGAAGGCCGCCGCCGCGCTGAAGGACCGCGTCGCCAAGGGCGAGGCGGGCGCCTCCGCCGGGATCTTCGGGCTCGCGGCCGTCCTCAACTTCCTCGGCGTCCTGGCGCTCGTCTTCATCACGAAGAAGACCGGCGAGAACATCCGCATGGCGATGATGCTCCTCCCCCTCTTCCTGATCGTCGAGCAGCACGTACGCGCCCTGCGCAACACCCCCCAGGAGCGGCGGCTTCAGCTTCTCGCGATCGCGGGCGTGGTGCTCGGCATGGGAGCGGGCATCGCCGCGTTCATGCCGCACGCGCCGCTGAAATAAGCCCGCTCGCGATCCCACCAGACGGGGCCAGACCTCCCGTTGTTGCATAACTCGCAAAGTGTCTTCCAGAACGAGTTATGCAACAACGGGAGGTCTGGCCCCTATCGACCCGCTCGCGATACGCAGGCCGTTCAGGGTCAGGTCCGGCTCGTACTGGACGCCGGGAAGGTCCTTTAAGAAGAGCGGAGCGAGGCCGCCGGTCGCCGCGACCTTGACCTTCCCCCCCATCTCCTTCTTCGTGCGCGCGAGGACCTCTCGGATCATGCCGAGGTAGCCGTAGTACAGGCCGGCGGACAGGCAATGCTCGGTGTCCTTGCCTATGACGGTCCGCGGCTTGCGGACCTTAATGAGAGGTAATTTTGCCGTAAACTCATGCAGCGCCCTTGCTGCGGAGTTGGGGCCGAGCAGGATGGCGCCGCCGATATAGGCGCCCTTACCGTTCACGCAGTCGAAGGTGGTGGCTGTGCCGAAGTCGATCGCGATGGAGGGGCCGTCGAACAGGTCACGCAGCGCTAAAGCGTTGAGGATCCGGTCTGCGCCGACTTGCGTCGGCGTTTTGACCTTCAATTTAAGGCCCAGCGGAGAGGACGGCGTCACGAACGTCGGCTTAACGGCAAACGAATGGGTGATCGCCTCGGCAAGCACGGCATCCATCCCGGGAACGACGGAACCGACAACGGCATGGGTGGGCAGCCCATCCACCTTCCGGAACGGACACTTTAATGCTCTTGCGTACCACCCAACGGAACGCCGGAGATCGGTGCTTATCCGCCACTGGCGGATAAGCCGATCTCCGGCGAAGACTCCTACCGTTAAGTTCGTGTTGCCGACATCAACGGCTAACAACAATTTATTTTAAGGCTCCGACCAGTTCTTTCACCGCGCCGGCCGACTTCAGGAGCGCGGCGCGCTCCTCGACCGTCAGGTTCAGCTGGATGATGGACTCGATGCCGCGGGCGCCGAGCTTGCAGGGCACGCCGACAAACACGCCGTCCACGCCGTACTCGCCTTCGAGCAGCGCGGCGCACGGAAGGATCTTCTTCTTATCCTTCAGGATCGATTCGACCATCTCGGCGGCCGCCGCGGATGGGGCGTAATACGCCGACCCCGTCTTCAGGAGTTTCACGATCTCAGCCCCTCCGTCGCGGGTGCGCTGGTTGATCGCGTCGATCTTCTCCTTGGACAGCAGCTCCGTGATGGCGATGCCGCTGACCGTCGAGAACCGGGGCATCGGCACCATCGTGTCGCCGTGGCCGCCGAGGACCATCGCGTGCACGCTCTCCATCGAGACGTCGAGCGCCTCGGCGATGAACCAGCGCATGCGCGCGCTGTCGAGGACGCCGGCCATGCCGATGACGCGGTGCTTGGGGAACTTGGAGACCTTCAGCGCGACCTGGCACATCGCGTCGAGCGGGTTCGAGACGATGATCAGGATGCAGTTCGGGGAGAACTTGATCACGCTCTCGGTCACCGCCGCCACGATCTTGGCGTTGGTGTTGAGAAGGTCGTCGCGGCTCATGCCCGGCTTGCGCGGGATGCCGGCCGTGATGATCACGACGTCGGAATTGGCGGTCGGTTCATAAGCGGTCGTCCCCGTGATGCGGGTGTCGTATCCGACGACCGGCCCCGACTCTAATAGGTCGAGCGCCTTGCCCGCGGGCATGCCTTCGGTCGCCGGGATGTCGACGACCACGACCTCGTTCGCCACTTCCATCTCGGCGAGGCGCTGCACGAGCGTCGCTCCGACGTTTCCAGCCCCGATCACCGTCACCTTGGTTCTAGCCATGTCACGACCTCCTATATTGCCTGCGGGGCCAGACCTCCCGTTGTTGCATAACTCGTAAGGAATCTCCTGATCGAGTTATGCAACAACGGGAGGTCTGGCCCCATTTTCACAGGGGTATGTTTCCGTGCTTCTTGGGGAGGCGAGCGACCTTCTTCCCCTTCAAGAACTTGAACGCCCGGATGACCTTCGGCCGGGTTTTGCGGGCCTCGATGACCTCGTCGATGTAGCCGCGCTTGGCGGCCTGGAACGGCGAGGCGAACTTGTCGACATACTCCTGCACCAATTCGGCCCTTCGCTTCTCGGGGTCCTTGGCGGCCTTGAGCTCGGCCTTATAAAGGATGCTGACCGCACCCTGGGGGCCCATGACGGCGATCTCGGCGCAGGGCCAGGCGAAGTTCATGTCGCCGCGGATGTGCTTGGAGCTCATCACGTCGTAGGCGCCGCCGTAAGCCTTCCTCAAGACAACGGTCACCTTAGGAACGGTCGTGCGGCAATAGGCGTAGAGCAGCTTGGCGCCGCGGCGGATGATGCCGCCGTGCTCCTGCTCGAGGCCCGGCCAATAGCCCGGCACATCGACGAGCGTCAACAACGGAATATTGAACGAGTCGCAGAAGTTGATGAAGCGCGCGCCCTTCTCGGAGGCATCGATGTCGAGGGCGCCGGAAAGGACCTGGGGGTTGTTGGCGACCACGCCGATCGACTCGCCGTCGAGGCGGATGAAGCCGACGACGAGATTCCGGGCAAAGCCCTTCTGCACCTCGAAGAACTGGTGCCCGTCGGCGATCTCCCAGATGACGTCGTGGATCTTGTAGGCCTTCTTCGGCTCGAGCTCGCCGACGCGCTCGAGCACGTCGCTCTCGCGCTTGGGGTCGTCGGAGGGCATGACGGGCTTGGGCTTCTCGCGGCAGTTCTGCGGCAGGAAATCGAGGAGCTCGCGGATCTGGCGGAAGCAGTCGTGCTCCGAGCCGGCCGTGAAGTGGCACACGCCGGAGAGGCGCGAGTGCGTGTCGGCGCCGCCGAGCGTCTCGAAGTCGCAGGTCTCGCCGGTGGCGGCCTTGACCACGTCGGGGCCGGTGATGAACATGTGGCTCGTGCCCTCGACCATGAAGATGAAGTCGGTCAGCGCGGGCGAGTAGACGGCGCCGCCGGCGCAGGGTCCGAGGATGGCGGATATCTGAGGAACGTAGCCGGAGGCATCCACGTTTCTGTAAAAGATCTCCGCGTAGCCGCCCAGGGACTCGACGCCCTCCTGGATGCGCGCGCCGCCGGAGTCGCACAGGCCGATGACCGGCACGCCGGCCGTGATCGCCATGTCCATCGCCTTGCAGATCTTCATCGCGTGCGCGAGCCCGAGCGAGCCGCCGACCACGGTGAAGTCCTGGGCGTAGAGGCACACCGGCCGGCCGTTGATGCGGGCGAACCCCGTGATCACGCCGTCGGCGGCCATGTACTTCTTGTCGAGGCCGAAGTCGGTGGCGCGGGTCTCGACGAGCGCGTCGATCTCCTCAAAGCTGTCGTCGTCGACGAGCAATTCGATGCGCTCGCGCGCGCCGAGCTTGCCCTGGGCCTTCTGCGCCGCGTGACGCTCGGGGCCGCCGCCCGCCTCGACCTTGGCCTTCTTGTCGAAGAGCAGCTGCGTTTTCGGGGAAACGAGAGGACGCTCCTTCTTAGATTCCATAGTTATAGGTATCCAAACAAGCTTGGTACGTCGTAGTCGGGATATTGAGAACCGAATGCCTCTTTAGCCGCATAAAACAGGTTCTGGCCATCGATAAAAATGGCCGCCCGCTTGATCGCCGGTTCCAGGCTCACAGATTACCCATGAAAAAGGAAACCCCAACCGGGCCCGAAGGCGATCGGTTGGGGATTAGATTGGGTACAGGCTGCAACGTCAGTATACAACATGTCCGTTCCAGTTGCCAGGGGCTCAAGGAGCTTCCTCGACGAGCTCGATGAGAACGCCGCCCTGATCCTTGGGATGAAGGAAAGCGACTTGATGCCCCCACGCCCCGGGGCGGGCGGCCTTATCGATGAGTTGGGCGCCGGCGTGCTCTTGCCGCGCCAATTCCTCCGGGATGCTGGGAACAGCAAAGGCAAGGTGATGCTGACCGGGGCCACGTTTGTCTATAAATCTAGACACTCCGGACTCGGGGTGGGTGCCGGCGACGAGCTCGATCCAAGGGCGCTCGCCGACGAAGGCGACTTCCACGCCCTGGGACGGCACCGCTTCGCGATGAACGAGCTTGAGGCCGATCTTGGCGTGGCGCGCTATCGCTTCGTCCAGGTCCTTCACGGCGACGCCGATGTGATGGAGCTTCATCAGATTTTCAGGAGCTTGCGCCCGATGCTCGCGGGGTCGGTCTTGCGCAGGACCATGTCTTCCAGGATCTTGTCGGTCACGCGATCGAGCGCGCTCTTGATGACGCGGCGCTGGATCCAGAACTGGAGCTCGGTGGCGTGCTGGCGCTTGAGGCGCGCGCGGCCCTCGCCGGAGGCCTGCAGGTGCTTCCAGTGCCCGTCGAGATCCCGGGCAAGCTCCGGGATGCCTTCCCCGGTCTTGGCCGAGGTCGCCAGCACGGGCGGCTCCCAGGCTTTGACGGCCTGTCCCGCCGAATGCCCGAGGCCGAGGGCGGCCTTGAGGTCGGCGACGGCCTTATCCTTGCCGGCCAAATCCGCTTTATTGACGACGAAGATGTCGCCGATCTCCATGGCGCCGGCCTTCATGGCCTGGATCTCGTCGCCCATCGAGGGCGTGGTGACGTAGAGAATGGTGTCGGCGACCGAGGCGATCTCGACCTCGTCCTGGCCGGTGCCGACGGTCTCGATGAGGATCTTGTCGCAGCCGAGCGTCTCGAGCACGTGGATCGCGCCGAAGATCGCGTAGGTCAGGCCGCCGATCATGCCGCGCGAGGCGAGAGAGCGGATGAAGACTCCGGAATCCGTGGCATGCTCCATCACGCGAAGCCGGTCTCCCAGGAACGCGCCGCCCGAGATGGAGGAGGACGGGTCCACCATGAGCACGCCGACCTTCAGCTTTTTGGAACGGTAATAACCGATCAAGCGGCCGGTCAGGCTGGACTTTCCCGCCCCGGGAGGGCCCGAGACGCCGACCTTCTGCGCCGAGCCGGACGACTTGAAGAATTCTTTTGCGAGAGCCTCGGACGTCGGCTCATCGTTGACGACGATGGACAGGGCGCGAGAAGCGGCGGCATGTTCGCCGCGGCGCACACGCTTGACGAGCTCGAGCGGCGCGATTTTACGCAACGGCCAGCTTCCCCTTGAGGTAATCGACGATAGTCTGAAGCGGAGTGCCGGGGCCGAAGACGCCGTCCACGCCGGCCTTCTTGAGCACGGGGATGTCCTCGTCGGGGATGATGCCGCCGCCGAACACGAGCACGTCCTTGAGGCCCTTCTTCTTGAGTTCCTTGCAGATCGCCGGGAACAGGGTCAGATGGGCCCCCGAGAGCAAAGACAGGCCGACCGCGTCCACGTCCTCCTGCATCGCGGCGGTCGCGATCATCTCGGGCGTCTGCCGGATGCCGGTGTAGATGACCTCGAAGCCGGCGTCGCGCAGGGCGCGGACGATGACCTTGGCGCCGCGGTCGTGGCCGTCGAGGCCCGGCTTGGCGATCAACACTCGAAGCGGCTTGTCCATTACCAGGTCCCCCCTTGGGATTCGATCACCGCGGCGAACGCCTCGACCACCTTCGGGTCATAGGAGGTGCCCGCGCCGGAGCGCGCTTCCTTCACGGCCTGGGCGCCGAGAGCCGCGTCCCTCAGGCCTGCGGCGCGAAGCTCCTCCATCTTGACGACAAGGCCGAGGATGCGGGCGCCGAACGGGATAGCCTCGCCCACGAGCTTGCCCGGGTAGCCGGTGCCATCGAAACGCTCCCGATGATGCCTGATCATGGGGATCGCGCCGTCGAGCATCTTGATCCCCTCGAGCATGCGCGCCGAGAACGCGGGCAGCATCTCATCTGACGCGCTGGTCACGCCCAGGTCGGCGAGCAGTCGCGGGCTCTTGAACGCCACGTAGCCGATCTTGTGCAGGACGCCCGCGTAGTAGAGCATGCGGTAGTCGTACTCCTCGACCTCGAGCGCGCGGCCGATCGCGCAGGCGAGCTTCGCCGCGCGCATCGGGTAGTCCTCAAGCCCGGGCCGGGAGGTCTCGATCGAGGCGGTGAGAAGCTCGAGCACGTGCGAGAAGAAGTTCTTCTGCTCGGCCATGATCTTCGCATTCACGATCGCCACCGACGCGAGGTTGGCCAGGCTCGACAGCAGGCCGATGTGGCCCTCGCCGTAGCCGCCCTCACGCTTGTTGAGCACCTCGACGACGCCGACGAGCTCGCCGCGGAACATCATCGGCACGCACAGCAGGGAGCGGGTGATGAAGCCGGACGCCTTGTCGAACTTGCCGGCGAAGCGAGGGTCGATCCTCGTATCGTTGACGACCTGAGGCTGGCGCTCCTGCGCGACCCAGCCGGCGATGCCCTGTCCGATGGGCAAGGTCATCGTGCGCAAGGCCTTGGCCTTCTCGCCCGAGGCGACCCTGAAGAAAAGATGCTTCTTGTCGTCGGTGACGAGCATGATCGCGCTCGCCTCCGAGTCGAGGAGCTGCTCGGCCGCCGCGCCGATCTTCTGGAGCAGGAAGTCGAGGTCGGTCGTCGAGTTGAGCGAGCCGGCTATTGAGAATAATTCGAGCGCCAGGTCGACGTTCATTTCGGGGCCGGATGCATTCGCGTTGGTCTGTGCCATGGCTAGTCCGTGCCTCCGATCACTTCACGACAACTCGTCAGGCCCAGCTTCACCTTTTCGAGGCCGTCCTGTACGATCAGGCGCATCCCTTCCTTCATCGCCAGCTTGCGGACGGGGTCGGCGGCGACGTCCTTGAGGCAGAACATACGCAGCGTGTCGGACATGATGAGAATCTCGTGCATGCCGACGCGGCCCTTGTAGCCGAGGGTCTTGCACAGTTCGCAGGTGTTGTTTTTCGGCGGGCCCATGAGCTTCATATCCTTGGGAAGCTCGACGTCGTTATCCTTGAAGATCTTGATCTCCTCGGGCGTGGGGTCGTGCGGCACCTTGCAGGAGCACAGCCGGCGTGAGAGACGCTGGGCCAGGACAGCCTTGATTGTCGTGGCCACCATGAAGGCCGGCAGGCCCATGTCGGTCAGGCGCGAGATGGTCGAGGCGGCGTCGTTGGTGTGAATGGTCGAGAACACCAAGTGGCCGGTCATCGCGGCTTCCATGGCGATGTGGGCGGTTTCCTCGTCGCGGATCTCACCGACCATGATGACATCGGGGTCGAGGCGCAGGAAGGAGCGCAGGGCCGCGGCGAAGTCGAACTTCTTGTCGCCGCCGAGCTTGACGTCGGGGTTGACGGGAACCTGGATGAGGCCGTCGAGGTTGTACTCAACGGGGTTCTCGGCCGTGATAACCTTGATGTCCGGGCGGTTGATGTGGTTGAGACAGGCATACAAAGTGGTCGATTTTCCCGACCCGGTCGGTCCGCAGACGACGATGAGGCCGAAGTTCTTCTTGCCGCCGATGCCCTTGAGCAGGCCAAGCAGCTTCTCAAGCGTGTCGTCGAGGAAGCCCATCTTCATGATGTTGACCTGCACGCTGGCGCGGTCGAGGATGCGCATGACGCACGACTCGCCGTAGACCGTCGGGACCATCTCGACGCGGAACTCGATGGGCTTGCCCTGGGCCAGGATCTGGATACGGCCCGACTGCGGGATGCGGCGCTCGGTGATGTTCATCGAGTTCGTCATGATCTTGATCTTCGCCACGATCGCGTTGCGGTAGGTCCACGGCACGGAGAACGGTCCGGGAAGGAGCATGCCGTCGACGCGGAAGCGCAGGCTGATCTTTGAGGTCTTGCCGGTGGGGTCCTCGAAGGGCTCGACATGGATGTCCGAGGCCTTCATCTGCATGCACGTGAGGATCATCGCGTTGACGAACTTCTCCACTTCGGGCGCCGAGGCGTCGACCTCGCTGATGTCGGACTTCACCTCCGCCTTCTGGACCTCGATGCCCTCGCCGTCGGGAACCGCCGCCTCGTTCTTGGCGATGTCCGTCATCAGCCGGTTGACGGCCTCGCCCTCGCCGCGCCCGTAGGAGGCGTCGAGCGCAGAGAGGATGTCCGTCGGGAGCGCCAAGTAGGGCTGGATCTCGAGGCCGGTGCGCAGCTGGATGTCCTCGGAGGCGAAGAAGTCGCGCGGGTCGGCCATGGCGACGAACAGCACGCTCTCTTCCTTCGCGAACGGGATCGCGACATGGCGGCGCGCGACGGCCTCGGGGATGATCTTGGCCACCTCGGCGTCGACATCCATCTGCAGGAGGTCGACGGCCTTGACCTGCCAGTCTTCTGATAGAGCCTTAAGGAGTTGAGCCTTGCCGATGAGGCCGGCGTCGATGGCGGCCTGCTGGAAGCTCTTCCCGGACTTGGCCGACTCGGCCGCGATCTTCGCAAGCTGCTCCGCGTCGAGGAGCTTGCGCTCCGCGAGGACTTCCGAAACCGTCTTGCGGCGCTGAAGGCCTTTAACTGCCATGGTATTCTCCGAAGACGGAACGCAGGGTTCCGAAGATCTCGCCGATGGTCGCGCGGGATTCGACGGCGTTGAGAATATGCGGGAATAGATTTTCCTTCGAGGACCGGGCGGCCTTCTCGAGGAGGGCCAGCGACGAGGCCGTGGCCTTCGCGTCGCGATCCTTACGGAATGCCTTGAGCCTCTTGACCTGCTCCGCCTCGAGCTTCGGCGAAACCTTCAGCCGCTTGGCGGAGGTCGAGTCCTTCTCGACGTTCTGCAGCGTATTCACGCCGACGATCTTGCGGCGGCCTTCCTCGATATCGCGCTGCCAGCGATAGGAGGCCTCCTGGATCTCGCGCTGGGGGACCTCGCCCTCGATCAGCTTGAGCATGCCGCCCGAGGCCTTGATCTCGGCGAGCTTAGCGGTGACGCGGGCTTCGATCTCGTTGGTCAGGGACTCGATCGCCCAGGAGCCCGCCACGGGATCGACGGTGTCGGTCACGCCCGTCTCGTGCGCGAGGATCTGCTGGGTGCGCAGCGCCAGGGACGCGGACTCCTCGGAGGGCAAGGACAGCGCCTCATCGTAGGAGTTGGTGTGAAGGCTCTGCGCCCCGCCCAGGACCGCCGCCATCGCCTGCCAGGCCACGCGCATGGCGTTGTTGAGCGGCTGCTGGCTCGTGAGCGTGGAGCCGCAGGTCTGCACGTGGAAGCGCAGCGACTGCGATTTCGGGTCTTGCGACCCGAAATCCACCTTCATGATGCGCGCCCAGGTCCGGCGGGCGGCGCGGAACTTCGAGATCTCCTCGAGGAAATGGTTATGGCAGCCGAAGAAGAACGCGAGCTTCGGGCCCATCGAATCGATCGCGATGCCGCGTTTCAGCAGGCTTTCGATGTAGACGTGAGCGTTCGCGAACGTGAACGCGATCTCCTGCACGGCGTCGGAGCCCGCCTCGCGGATGTGATAGCCCGAGATCGAGATCGGATGGAACTGCGGCGTGTTCTTGAACGACCACTCCATCGCGTCCGCGCACAGCCGAAGGCTGGGCTCCACGGGGAAGACCTGCGTCCCGCGCGCGATGAACTCCTTGAGTATGTCGTTCTGGAGGGTTCCTTTCAGCGCCCCTAAGGAAACGCCGCGCTTGCGCGCCACCGCGACGTAGAACGCGAGCAGCACCGACGCGGTCGCGTTGATCGTCAGCGAGGTCGAGACCTGATCTAAAGGAATTTGCTCGAAGAGCAAATCCATGTCGTCGATCGTGCCGACGTGCACGCCGACGCGGCCGACCTCGCCCTTGGCCTTCGGGTCGTCGGCGTCGAGGCCGATCTGGGTCGGCAGGTCGAAGGCGGTCGACAGGCCCGTCTGGCCCTGCTCGAGGAGCCAGCGGAAGCGCTCGTTGGTCTGCTTGGCGGTGCCGAAGCCCGCGTACTGGCGCATCGTCCAGAGGCGGCCGCGGTACATCGTCTTCTGGATGCCGCGCGTGAACGGGAACTCCCCCGCATGGCCGAGGTCGCCGGGCTTCACCGTGTCGGGGCCGTAGTAGCGCGCGATGTCGATGCCCGACGGCGTCGGGAATTCCGGCTTCGTTTCGGTCGTCACGAATGCCTCATCTCGATCCGGTCTCCGACGCTCACCGAGCCCTTGAGCACGCCGCCCTTCAGCTCCAGCACGCTGCGCGCCGACAGCACCCACGGAGACAGCCGCCACGGGCGCAGGTCCTCGATCACGCGCCGGACAGTGAGGTCCGAATCGAGGAAGAGGACGTCGATCGGGAACTGCATGAAAAAAGTATGAATCATCGGGCACGGCACGATCCAGAGCCCTTCGTCGGCCGCCAGCGACGACCGTCCGAGCAGGCCCTTATTGCGAGACGCCGACGTGTCCGCCTTCTCGACCTTCGTCGCGACGGCGACATTGCGAGTCGAGTTGAAGGCTACTAAATTCACCGGAGCACCGACAGGCGGCCCCGGCCGGTCCCGGCGGAGGTCGTCACGACGAAGATATAGGTGCCGCTGGCGACCGCGCCGCCCTCGGTGTTCTT
>CAZIBN010000038.1:0-34551 GCA_964537395.1 uncultured Elusimicrobia bacterium | reverse complement strand
ACGGGCTTTACTACGGCGGCAAGGGCCTGGGCAAAGGGCTCTATTACGGCGGCCGGGGGCTCGGCAAAGGCGTTGTCTACACCGGCCGCGCGATCGGACGAGGCCTCGCCTACCCGTTCAACCGTCCGCCCAAGCCTATACTGCCGCCCACGACCTGGGAGCAATATAAGCACGACGTGCTGAAGTACCAGAAGCGGCTTGCGAAAGCCAACAAGGCCAATAAAGAAAACCAGCGCTGGTGTGCAAAGAACGTCCCGCTGGAGATCAGCCCCAACCGTGCCAGGTGGGAAGGTTTATGCAACGCGGGCGACGCCGTGTCGCGCGCCTCCCTTCCGAAGGAAGTCATAGTCGCGGCAGATATTCCCGTCCCTGCGACGCCGGTCGTTGCAGCCGCGATCGGGGCCGACACGCTGCCGATCGCCGCAGCTCCCGCCGCCGCCGAGCAAACGCCGGCGGCATCCGGTGCAACGGAAGTTTTGCCTCCTCCAACCGCAAAACCGGACGACGCGTCCACATCCGCGGAGCTTACTCCGGAGGCGCCTGCGGGCGCGCCGATTCCAACGCTGGCGCAGCCGGCGGCCGTCGATGCGACCGCGCCGGCCCAACCGCCGGACACGGCACAGCAGCAGGTCGTGCAGACCGGAGTCGCGCCCGACAAAGCCGGGCTGACCGGCGCGCCCGCCGCGAACCCCCCGCCTGTTTTGCCGGCGCAAGCGAGCTCAAACCGAGCGCTGCCGTCAGCGACCCCGGCGAACATCCTCACGCCGAGCGAATACGGCTTCGAAGGTCGTAGCGGCTACGGAACACGATATGATCAGATCTGGGGCAAAGAAACACCCCTGGACGCCCTCATCGGGAAGTGGAATTTCATAACGCCGTTGCAGACCGCGCAAGACAAGGTGCGAGGAAAGTTGCTTGAAAAGGGAACCGAACTCGTATCCGCGAAGAACCTGCGTGAATACATCAAGGAGCTGGCGTTAAGCTTCATCGAACGCTTGCGTGGAAGCAAAGGGCTCATCAGCCGCATGCAGGATACCCAAGGCGCCCGCGACAACTACCTGAATTATCACAAAGGCCTTCAAGACGACCTCCTCAATAATTTAAATAACGCGTCGGCACCCGGCGGAGATCGAGAGGCCGCGATCGATGGTCTCAATGCCGAATTGAAGCGCGCCGATGACCTTCAACTCGAATCCAATAAAGCCTGGATGTCACAAGTGAAAGATCCCCTTCATTTGCAGGAACTCAGCATAGAACAGCTCAAACAGAAATTCTCATTGTATATGCCCAAGTACGCGTCCATCCGTCAGAAGACTGTTTGCCACGTAGCAGATAACACCCTCGGGATCGGCTGTACTCAGGCAAAATTAATCCACTCCCCTCCACGATGATAAAACACACATTGACGGCTGCGATTGCCCTGCTTCTCTTGATCCCCCGGCCGGTTGCCGCGGAGGAATTACCCTTCCATGACCTGCCAAAAGGGGCGATCCTGGGCCTTCCGAAAATAGCGGGATTAGCGGTCGAATGGGTGATATCACCGGGAACCCTCGGGAAACTGAAAGACAAGCACTTCTCATTCAACGTCGATCCCAAGGGGAAGATCTGTTTAGGCAGCGACCGAGTCATCTTCTATCCGGAGCTCGTGCTGGCACTAACGACGAAGGTCCCCATCCAAGAATTCATTTGGCTTGCGGAGGGCAACATGCTCACCCGCTCCGGGAATTCCCTTGGTTTCCTCGCAATGGACCTCGATGAGATCAATAAACCTGAAGATGCCAAAAAGGCTAAGGGGTCACTTTCATTCTCCTCACGCTTCACGGTCCCATACAAGAGCTCGCACTTGTATGCCGGTTTAGGGGATCACTTCTACCTTGTCGGACGCAACGAGAAGCAGAACCGTAATGAGATCAGCGCGTGGAACCTCGCCGACGAAAAGGCGCTAGCCAAGCCGCTTTATGCCACCGACACGCCGATCGGCGCAGTCGCCGGATCGCCGGAAAAAACTTATTTCGCGACTGGGCGAGAAGTGTTCGTGCTGGTAAAGGGCGAGACCGCGCCCAAGTCCATCTACGTTCACCCGCAGGAGGTCATCCGCGAGTTGATTTATCGGCCCAACGTGGGACTGTTTTTCACGACCGATAACGGGGCCGGGTATATCGGCCAAAAAGAGCAATTCATATTCCTGGCCTATCCAGGCGTCCAACTCCGCCTCAGGGGCAATGCCCTATACGTACGCCTGGGAACCACGGCTAACGGAATCATGCGCATCACAGGGGCGGAGCATTTTGCCGACCTCCGGCTCGACCCCGCCAAGTAGCCTAAGGCCGCTCCCAACACGCCACGCCGCCCGGCACCGTGCGAAACAGCGGATGCAGCCTGATCTTCATCTTCCGCTGCGCGGCGTAATCCTTCGGAGAGCGGAACCGCGCGAGCTGGGGATGGTGCTTGTAGCCGCGGGTGAGGCCGCGCAGGACCTTCTGGGCGAGCAGGGCCTCGCGCCACAACGCGACGAGCCCCCGCGAGTCAAGGTGGGATGGGTGAAGGCTCCACAGTCTCATGGGTCCAGAATAGCAAACGCCGCGTTATAGGGCACCTTTCCATGGCCGTTTTGTTGCTTTACGGACAAGAGAGCCTATGCCCGACACCCACCAGATCGTCGACGCCAATGAAGCCGTTGCCGACGTCGCCTACCGCCTGAGCGAAGTCGTCGCCATCTACCCGATCACCCCGTCCTCGGCGATGGGCGAGTGGGCCGACCAGTGGGCCTCCGAAGGGCGCAAGAACCTTTGGGGCGATGTCCCCTCCGTCATGGAGATGCAAAGCGAGGGCGGCGCCGCCGGCGCCATCCACGGCGCGTTGCAGACCGGGTCGCTGGCCACCACCTTCACCGCGTCGCAGGGCCTCCTGCTGATGATCCCCAACATGTACAAGATCGCCGGCGAGCTGACCCCGGCCGTCTTCCACGTCGCGGCCCGTTCCCTGGCGACGCACGCTCTCTCCATCTTCGGCGACCACGGCGACGTCATGGCCGCGCGCGCGACCGGCTGGGCCATGCTCTCCTCCAATTCCGTGCAGGAGGCCAACGACCTCGCTTTGATCGCCCACGCCTCCACCCTCGAGGCGCGCGTGCCCTTCATGCACTTCTTCGACGGCTTCCGCACCAGCCACGAGGTCAACAAGATCCGGACCTTGCCTGACGACATCGTGCGCGCGATGATCGACGAGCCTCTGGTCGAGGCGCACCACGGACGCGCGCTCACCCCGGACCGCCCCGTTCTGCGCGGCACCGCGCAGAATCCCGACGTCTTCTTCCAGTCGAGAGAAGCGGCCAACTCGTTCTATGCCGCGGTCCCCGCCATCGTACAGAAGTCGATGGACCGCTTCGCCAAGCTCACGGGCCGCGCCTACAAGATCTACGAATATCACGGCGCTCCCGACGCCGAGCGCGTCGTCGTCGTCATGGGCTCCGGCGCCGAGACGCTCCACGCGACCGTCGACGCACTCCGTGCCGAAGGCGAAAAAGTCGGGGTGCTGAAGGTGCGCCTCTACCGTCCCTTCGACTTCGCCCTGTTCTGCGCGGCGCTGCCCAAGGCCGTCAAGTCGATCGCTGTCCTCGACCGCACCAAGGAGCCGGGCGCCGTGGCCGAGCCCTTGTTCCTTGACGCCTCCGCCGCCTTGCAGCGCGGCGGCCGTTCGGACGTGCGCATGATCGGCGGCATCTACGGCCTCTCCTCCAAGGAGTTCACGCCCGCAATGGCCAAGGCGGTTTACGACGAACTCGGCAAGAAGGACCCGAAGCCCCGCTTCACCGTCGGCATCGAGGACGACGTCACGCATCTGAGCCTCAAGTACGACGCCTCCTGGTCCATCGAAGGCGACGAGGTCGTGCGCGCCGTGTTCTACGGCCTCGGCTCCGACGGCACCGTGGGCGCCAACAAGAACACGATTCACATCATCGGCGACCACACCGAGTCCTTCGTGCAGGCCTACTTCGTGTACGATTCGAAGAAGTCCGGCGCCATGACGGTGTCCCACCTTCGCTTCGGGCCCAAGCAGATACGCGCGCCCTACCTCATCGAGAAGACCAACTTCCTCGGTTGCCACCAGACCTCCTTCGTCGGCCGCTACAAGATGGTGCGCATGATCGCGCCCGGAGGCGTGTTCTTGCTCAACACGGCCGCGGGGCCGCTCGAGGCCTGGGCGACCTTGCCTCAGGACGATCAAGATGATATCCGGGCCAGGAAGATCCGCTTCTTCGTCATCGACGCCTATAAAGTGGCGCGCGAGAACGGCCTGGGCGGCCGCATCAACACCGTGATGCAGGCCTGCTTCTTCTCCATCTCCGGCGTGCTGCCCAAGGAGCAGGCCGTCGAGGCCATCCGCGAGTCCATCCGCGAGGCCTACGGCAAGAAATCCGAGGAGATGGTCAACAAGAACCTGAAGGCCGTGGAGGAAAGCCTCAGGAACCTCCACCAGGTCGTCGTGCCCGCGGGCGCGTCGAAGTCCGCCCCTCTCGTGCCCTCCATCGCCCCCGGAGCGCCGGATTGGGTGCGCTCGGTGCTGGGTCCGATCTGCGGCGGAGACGGAGACCGTCTTCCCGTCAGCGCCATGCCCGTCGACGGCACCTATCCGACGGCGACCGCGCAATGGGAAAAGCGCGGCCTGGCACAGGAGGTCCCCGTCTGGGACGAGTCCGTCTGCATCCAGTGCGCCAAGTGCGTCATCGTCTGCCCGCACGCGGTGATCCGGCCCAAGGTGTACATGCCGGCCCTGCTCGCCGGCGCCCCCGCGACCTTCAAATCCTGCGATCCCAAGGACCGCGAGTGGACGGGCATGAAATACACCTTGCAGGTCTCCGTCGAGGACTGCACCGGCTGCGGCATCTGCGTGGACGTCTGCCCGGCGCGCAACAAGTCCGAGACCAAGCTCAAGGCCATCAACATGAGGCCGACGGCGCCGATCCAGGAGTCCGAGAAGAAGAACTGGGAGTTCTTCCTCGAGCTTCCCGAGGTGGACCGCCGCCTCATCAAGAACGGCTCCATCCGCCACGAGCAGTTCCAGCGCCCCCTCTTCGAGTTCTCCGGAGCCTGCCTGGGGTGCGGCGAGACGCCGTACCTCAAGCTTCTCAGCCAGCTCTACGGCGACCGCCTGCTCATCGCCAACGCCACCGGCTGCTCCTCGATCTACGGCGGCAACCTGCCGACGACGCCCTGGGCTAAAAACGACGAGGGCCGCGGGCCCGCATGGGCCAACTCGCTGTTCGAGGACAACGCCGAGTTCGGGCTGGGCATGCGACTGTCCGCCGATCATCAGACGGGCGCGGCGCGCGATCTCCTGAAGGAGCTCTCGCCCACGGTGGGCGCGGAGCTCGCGAGCTCGATCCTCGATGCGACCCAGAAGGACGAGGCCGACATCCACGACCAGCGCGAGCGCGTCGTGATGCTCAAGAAGAAGCTCAACGGTCTGAAGGACGCCAAGGCGCGCCGGATGCTCGGCCTCGCCGACGCGCTCACGCGCAAGAGCGTCTGGATCGTCGGCGGCGACGGCTGGGCCTACGACATCGGCTACGGCGGCCTCGACCACGTGCTGAGCAGCGGGAAGAACGTGAAGGTGCTCGTGCTCGACACCGAGGTCTACTCCAACACCGGCGGCCAGAAGTCGAAGTCCACGCCGCGCGGCGCGGTGGCCAAGTTCAGCAGCGGCGGGAACCCCGCCGCGAAGAAGGACCTCGGCCTCATGGCCATGTCCTACGGCAACATCTACGTGGCCTCCGTCGCCATGGGCGCGCGCGACGAGCAGACCCTCAAGACCTTCATCGAGGCCGAGGCCTACGACGGCCCCGCGCTCATCATCGCCTACAGCCACTGCATCGCCCACGGCATCGACATGCGCACCGGCATGCAGAACCAGAAGGCCGCGGCGGACACGGGCAAGCTCATCCTCTACCGCTACTCCCCCGACCGCGCCAAGGCGGGAGAGGCGCCGCTCATACTCGACTCCAAGCCCACGCGCCCCAATGGCCTCGGCGCCTACATGGCGAGCGAGAACCGCTTCCAGATGCTGGCCAAGAGCAAGCCCGCGGAAGCCAAGGTTCTTTTCGATCTGGCGCAGCAGGACGCCGCCGCGCGCTGGGAGCTTTACGAGTATCTCTCACAACGCAAGCCGCGCCCGGCGGCCTGAGGACATGACCATGGACCTGACGACCACCTACCTCGGCCTGAAGCTGCGCACGCCGCTCGTCTGCTCGGCGAGCCCGCTGTCGGAGACCTTGGACGGCATCCGCCGCATGGAGGACGCCGGGGCTTCGGCCGTCGTGCTGAGCTCCCTGTTCGAGGAGCAGCTCACGCGCGACCGCGAAGACCTGATGACGCACCTGACCGCGAACACCAACGCCTTCTCCGAGGCGCAGAGCTTCTTCCCGGCCGTGGAGAACTTCCACTGGGGCCCGGAGAGCTACCTCAACCACATCCGCAAGGCCAAGGCGGCGTCGAAGATGCCGATCATCGCCAGCCTCAACGGCACCTCGCTCGGCGGCTGGACCAGCTATGCCAAGGACATTCAAAGCGCCGGAGCCGACGCCCTCGAGCTCAACATCTACTACATCCCCACCGACCCGTCCGTGCCGGGGACCGAGGTGGAGCAGACCCACGTGGACATCCTCACCGCCGTGCGCTCCGCGGTGAGCATACCGGTCGCGGTCAAGCTCGCCCCCTTCTTCAGCAACATGGCGAGCATGGCCAAGCGGCTCGACGACGCCGGGGCGAACGGGCTGGTCCTCTTCAACCGCTTTTATCAGCCCGACTTCGACCTCGAGAAGCTCGAGGTGCGCCCAAACCTCCTGCTCAGCACGCCCCAGGCCCTGCGCCTGCCGCTGCACTGGACGGCGGTGCTCTCGGGACGAATCAAGGCCGACCTCGCGGCGACCAGCGGCATCCACACTGCCATGGACTCGCTCAAGCTCCTGATGGCGGGGGCCACGACCACCATGCTGTGCTCCGCGCTCTATAAGTTCGGCATCGAGCACATCAAGGTCATCGAAACGGAGCTCACCCGCTGGATGACCGAGCGCGAATATCTCTCCGTCACCCAGCTGCGCGGCAGCATGAGCCAGCGCAACTGCGCCGACCCCAGCGCCTTCGAGCGCCAGCAATACATCCGCACCCTCACGACCTACAAAGGCCTCTAAGGGGTCAGGCTTTCCGATGTTGCGATTCGTCCTCAGATCGTCGACTAGAGGAATTGCAACATCGGAAAGCCTGACCCCTTTTTGATAAGATGCACTTGTAGGCGGCGTGGCGGAATGGCAGACGCAATCGACTCAAAATCGATCGGGTTCACGCCCTTGTGGGTTCGAGTCCCACCGCCGCTACGATTTTCCCGGGATCAGTGAGCGAGAGCCGAACCCCTCACGAACTCGATGCCTTCCTTCTCATGCTTCGGCATCTCCTCCTTCAGGCAGTCGAGGGTCGTGCGGAAGTAATGGTGGCCGATCACGATCGCCGAGCCGTGCTTGCGCGCGCGCGCGACCGCCTGACGCAGGCCCTTGGCGCAGAAGGCCTGGGTGTGGAGCTCAGCCGTGTCGAGGAAGATGTCGTTCGTCGCGGCCGGGATGCCCGCGAGCTTCGCCTCGGCGTAGGCCACGCTCTTCTCGGAGACCTTCGAGTCGAGGAAGTACAGGCCCGTGGGCTTGAGCTGGGCCATGAACGCATGCATCATCGGCCTGTTCCTCGTGGCCTTGTAGGACCGATGATTGTTGAGTCCCTTGGCGCTGGGGATCTGCTTCATGGACTTCTCGAGGAGCTTCAAGGTCTTGATTGCGTCCTCGGGGTCCACGGCGTCCTTCGCCAGCTTCAAGGACTGGAACGGGTCGAACGGATAGTGGATGATGAGCTCCTTGTTCGCGGTCGCGGAGATGAGCGGAGAGACCTTCTTCGTGCGCGGAGACTCGGGCATCACGGCGAAGGTCATCGTGCCCGGCAGGGCCAGCCACTCCTCATCGGGCGGGGTCTTCTTGTAGTTGAGGCCGAAGTCGTCGATCACGACCGCGACTTGTGGTCGAGAATGAGCGGTCGGGGGCTCCGCCGAAGGCGGAGCCGCGATGGCGACACCCGCAAGCAGCAGAACGGCAACGATGTATTTATTCATGGTTCTCCAAAGCCCGGCGGCCAAGCTGCCAAGGCAATATGAAAGCGACGAGGTTGAGCGTCAGCCAGCCCGCGCCCGAGTACAGCGCGACGCGGGGATCCCAGACGCCCGTGCCGAAGCGTTCGGCGAAGTGCATCTGCATGGGTGCGGCGAGGACGGCGATCGTGATGCCGACGTAGAACAGGCAGGCCGCCATGTAGACGAAGCCCCCCACCGACGATTCGATCTGATGGATGTTCTCCACGGCGAAGTTGGGGAACAGCGCGCCGAAGCCGACGCCCATCACGCAGATCGCCAGGCCCACGGTGATCAGCGCGCCGAACGACAGCACCGAGGTGAAGCGGTCGGCCGCGAGGATCCAGTTCGTCATCAGGGCCAGGGTCCCGGAGATCGCGAGGATCGGGATCATGGAGAAGACGAGCTTCTCGCGCATGATCATCCCGATGTCGATCGGCGCGCTGCGCAGCACCCACCAGGATTTCCCCTCGAGGCTGATCGCGGGGAAGGTGAAGCGCAGGCCCAGCGCCGCGAGGACGAAGCCCGCGGTGCCGACATTCAAAAATGACACAAGGCTTTTCAGCTCGGCGGAGTCCAAGGGCAGGCGCTGGATGCTGAACAGATAAACGAAGACGAGGCCGATGATCAGGAGGATCTGGGACCAGTGCTTAACATCCCGGAAGAAGGTGGTCCTCTCCTTCCAGAGGAGGACGGCCGCGGAACGAGTGCCCATGAATATCTGCTCAGGAAGAAGCTTAAAGGCGTGAACTCTTTTCCGTAAAGCCCCTTCCTGGGCGCCGCTGTAGCCGATGAAGTACACCTTCCCGGCCAACAGGACCAGAGCGCCGTAGATCAGGCAGGCAGCGGCCCACAGTCCCAGCGCTCTCAGCGAATATCCCGTCCAATCGCCTTCGGCGGCCATTCTTAACGCCTCGGCGAGCCACCAGGAGGGCAGATACGGAGCCGTTGGAGCCTGCAGGAAGTTCAGGTACTCGGCGACGACCTTGAGCGCGTCCGGACGGATGAGCTTCTCAGGCTGGGCGAATCGCACGAGGCCGTAGACGACGGTCAGCGACAGGCTCGAGAACACCCAGACGACGTCGCGGGTGCGCGAGGACGGGAAAAAATACAGGAGCAGCAACGTGAACCCGATCCCGAAAGAGGCCGCGAGAAGAAGGAACGGCGGCAAAGCGACGAGGAATGCGGCGAAGTAGCCGAGGCCCAGATGCTGCACGCGCATGATCGCGGCGACGTAGGGCACGAGGATGAGCCCGATCATCCAGGAGGCGAAGAAGGCGCTCTCCAGGGACTTGTCGAGGAACACCGCGCGCAGGCTGACGGGCGCCTTCATGAGGAACTTCAGGTCGTAGGAGTAGAAGAGGGTCGTCAGCGCCGTCAGCAGGCTCGAGACGACGACCATCGAGAGCGTCATCAGAAGCAGCATCGCCGTGAGCTTCCACGTCAGCAGGAGGCCGATCAGCTCGACGGTGGCGAGATATTTGAGGAGACGGTAGAAGCCGTAATGCAGTCCGAACAGAAGGCCGAAGCCCGCCGAGCCGAACGCCGCGTTGCGGACCCATTCGTAGGCCGACCAGTGGCGGATGGTGTTGGTGAAGGTGCGCCCGCGCCGGCGCAGGAGGGTGCCGAGCATCTACAGGTACTTGAGGAGCGTCGCGTACTCGGCGCCGCCGGTCAGGCTGAGGAAGATGCTCTCGAGGTCCTTGCCGTCTTTCTTCGACTGCGCGCGAAGCTCCTCGAGGGTCCCGCAGGCGATCATCTTCCCGCCGATCATGATGCCGATGCGGTGGCACAGCTTCTCGGCGATCTCGAGCACATGCGTGCACATGAAGATCGCCGTGCCGCGCTCGGCCAGCCGCGTGAAGATATCCTTGACCAGCCGGCCGCTTTTCGGGTCGAGGCCGACCATCGGCTCGTCGAGCACGAGGATCTTCGGGTCGTGGAGCAGGATGCCGGCGATCACGAGCTTCTGACGCATGCCGTGCGAGTAGCTTTCGAGGAGCTCCCCGCCCCAGGGCGTCAGCTCGAACATCTCGAGGAGCTCCGGAACTCGTTTTTTCATATCGGAGAGCGGCACGCCGTACAGCTCGCCGACGAAGCGCAGGTACTCCGCGCCCGTGAGCTTCGGGTACACGAAGGGCTCGTCGGGGACGAGGCCCATCGCGCGCTTGGCCGCGATCGGATCGGCCGCCAAATCAACCCCCCCTACGAGGACGCGGCCGAACGTTGGCCGTAATAGGCCCGTCATCATCTTGACCGTGGTGGTCTTGCCGGCGCCGTTGGGCCCGAGAAAGCCGAAGATCTCGCCGGGCCGGACCTCGAGGTTGAGGTCGCTGACGGCGGAATACGAGCCGAAGGTCTTGCCGAGGCCTTCGAGCCGGATCACGCCGTGACGGCGCGCCGGGCCTTGAGGAACTCGTCGGCGCGAGGGATCGTCATGCGCTCCGCCAAGTCGTGGAAGCGCTCGTCGATCACGTCGCGCTCCAGGTCCTCGATGTTCTTCGTCGAGAAGTCCTGGACGTTGAACGAGGCCATGGTCGTGCCGTAGGCCATCGCGCGCTTGAGATGCGCGACGTCCTCATACGAGCCCGAGGAAGCGAGGTAGCCGAGGAAGCCGCCGGCGAACGTGTCGCCCGCGCCCGTCGGGTCCTTGATCCGCGACAGAGGGTACGCGGGGTAGACGAAGAACTTGGCGCCGACCTTCATCAGCGCGCCGTGCTCGCCCTTCTTGATGACCACGACCGAAGGGCCCCAGTCGGCGAGGACCTCGGCGGCCTGGAGCGCGTTCGGCGCGCCGGTCAGCCGCATCGCCTCCTGGTCGTTGGAGAAGAATATGTCCACCTTGGCGAGGAGCTTCTTGATCGCCGCGGGCTTCGACTCGATCCAGTAGTTCATCGTGTCGCAGGCGACGAGCGCGGGCCCCTTCATCTGGGCGAGAACCTCGGACTGGAGCTCGGGGTCGATGTTCGCGAGGAAGACCACGGGGCACTTGCGCTGGCCCTCGGAGAGGACGGGCTTGAACTCCTTGAAGACGTTGAGGTGCGTGGCCAGGGTCTCCGCGTTCGCGGCGTCCTTGCCGTATTTGCCGGACCAGCGGAAGGTCTTGCCCTTCGCGGCCTTCAGGCCCTCGAGGTCCACGCCGCGGCGCTTGAGCGTGCGGCGGTGCTCGTTCGGGAAGTCCTCGCCGACGACGCCGACGAGGGCGACCTCGGCGAAATAGCTCGCGGAGAGCGCGAAATAGGTGGCCGAGCCGCCGAGCGCCTCGACGCTTTTGCCGGCGGTGGTCTTGACGGAGTCGAGCGCGACGGAGCCGACGACGAGGATGTCACTCATGAGTTCGCCCCTCCCTCGACGCGGTCGAACCAGATCTGATGCTCGACCCGGCTGGAGAGCTGCTTGAGGCAATGGTTGATGAGCTCGACGGCGCGCTGCTGCTGGAGGTTCTGGGCGACGCCCTCCTTCGTGATCTTGGCGAGATCCTTCTTGGGCGCGGTCTTCAGGACCTGGGCGTAGGCCTGCTCGGCCTCGGCCGGCGGGACCTTGGCCATGCGGAACAGCAGCTGCTTCAGGCGGCCGCTCTTGATGGCCTTGCGGCGCGAGCGCTCGTACTCCTGGGGGTTCTCGCGGAAGATCGCGCGCACCTGCCGGAAGTAGACGTCCTGGTCGAACTGGCCGTCGCGCTGGAACGCCGGGGTCGCGCGGATGTCGCGGGACAGCTCGTCGTTGGTGACCTTGAGGCCGAGCTCGTCGGCCTTGAGCGCCATCATCTCCTCGATCAGCATGTCGTTGAGCATCTCGCGCTTGAGGCGCGACATCATCGCGTCGTCGACCTCGGTGCCCTTGCCGCGGAGCGCGTCGGCGTATTGGTTGACGCGCAGCAGCAGCTTCTGGGCGGGGATCTTCGTCGCCCCGATCCGGGCCACGGCGCCGTCGTTGTCGCGGCTCGTGAAGTAGAAGCCCCCGAGGCCGACGAAGCTGCCGGAGAGGAAGACGGAGATGGTCGCGACGAAGATGCTTTTCTGGTGGCGGCGCAGGAACGAGATCATTGAGGCTCCTTAGTTCGGGGAGACGGAATCGGCCGGTTGGGCCGCGTCTGGCTCGGCGCGTGAACGGCGCCGGCGGGGCTTATCTTCGCCCGAGCCCATCGAGCAGGAGCCGTCGTAAAACGCTCCTTCGTCGATCTTGAGCTTCGGGGTACGAACGTCTCCGGTCACGCGGCCGCTCGGAAGGATCTCGAGCGAGCGCGAGGCCACGATGTCGCCGACGACTTCGCCGGCGACCACGATCGTCTCGGCCGCGAGGTTCCCGATGACGCGGCCCTTCACGCCGACCTCGACATCCACCGCGTCCGAGATGTCGCCTTCGAAGGCGCCCTCGATGCGCAGAGAGCCCTTGACCACGAGAGAGCCGTGGAAGAAGGCGTCCTCGCTGATCAAGGTCATGCCTTCGCGCGCGTCTCCGCGTCCGCCCTTCTCGCCGAACATCAGGAGCGAGCCTTAGGCTCGGCCGGCACGTAGCCGAGAAGCACGGGCCCGCCGACCTTCAGATAGGTCCAGGGATTGATGGGGCGGCCCTGGCGCCACACCTCATAATGCAGGTGCGCGCCGGTCGAACGCCCGGTGGTGCCCATGTAGCCGATCACCTGGCCGCGCATCACGCGGTCGCCGACCTTCACGAGGACCTTCGAGGTGTGTCCGTACAAGGTGCTGAGGCCGTAGCCGTGGTCGATGACGACCATGTTGCCATAGCCATGGGACCAGCCCGAGAAGCGCACGGTGCCGTCGGCGGTGGATTGAACGAGGGTGTCGGCGACGTTGGCGATGTCGATGCCGGCGTGGAACTCGCCGTTGTCGCCGCTGTCGCTGCGGCCCTCGCCGCGGCGCATCGGGGAGAAGCGGTAGCCGAAGCCCGAGGTGACGGAGCCCTTGGTAGGCCAGAGCGTCGGCGTCGCGTTGCGCAGGCTCTTCTGATTGCCCACGTACCAGCCGATCTCGGTGAAGCTCGCAAGGCGGGTTTCCGCGTCCTTCTGCAGGCGCGCGATCTCGCGATGCCAGTCGGCCTGGCGGATGTCCGCGGCGCCGCCGTTGAGCATCTTGCCCAGGCTCAGCCGGTCGGCCAAGGTCGGGCCGCCGACGCCGGTCGCGGCATCGATCGGATCGCGGTTGTTCGCCATCGTGAGCAGGCCGCGCAGCTGGCGGTCCGTCCCGCGGGCCTGGTCGAGCACGGAGCGCGCGCGGTCCATCTCCTGGGCCAGGCGGGTCATCTTGGTCAGCATGACCTGGTTGTCGGCCTTGGTGATCCAATAATCGACGTGCCGGCCGGCCACGATCCCGGCTCCGACGGTCATGACCGACCAGAGGCCCAGCCAAAAGAGGAAGAAGCCCGTCGAGCATTGCCAGCGCCAGGGCTTCATCTGGGTCTGGGGAATGATCAGGACGGTCAGGCGGCGGGCCAGGGCGTCGAGGATTTTCTTGCGCATGCGGTTATTTGCCGTCGGAGATGTTATAACAGACTCCTTCACCCCTGTCAACGAAATCTTATTAAAACGATTTTCACACCCCTTGACAGGCCGAAAAGCCGGGCTTACACTGGGTTTATGCGGCCCCCTCGAGCAATCCCGCTGCTTCTTACCTTTATTGCACTGGCCCTCCCGGCCAGCGCCCAGATCAAGGCGAACGCCGGCGCCGACGCGGCCGCCGGGACCTCCGGCCAGTCCGGAGCCTCCCTTAACTCCGGAGGCGTGGCCCCGATCGGGCTTTCCGGCGCCGGCCAGCTGTCCCCCCTCTCCCTCTCCGGTTCGCTCACCCCGGCCTTATCCGCCCCCGCCGCTTCCCTTAACCAGGGACTGGCCCCTTCCGCGCTGCAGGCCACCGTTCGCCCGGCGGCTGCGGCCCAGGAAAAGCCGGCGGCGAAAACCGCAACGGCGGCCGCGCCGCCCGCGACCCCGCCCAGCAAAGGCCCCGCCTCCTCACCCGCCGGGCCGCCCGCAGGCCCTCCCTATTTCATCCAGTCCCTGGCGAAGCTCGGGGTGCCGTCCTCATTGACCGCCCGCCTGGAGGCCTTCCTCGCGACGCGCCATCCCGGGGACCAGGATAAGATCTACCACGGCCTCGGGCACTCCCATGAGGTCGCAGACCTCGCCGCCCGCATCGTGGGCGGGCAGGATCTCCCCGCCGAGAAAAAGATCCTTCTGATCCTGTCCGCCGCTCTCCACGACGTGGACCCGGACCGGGCCGCGAACACGCCCGCGCGCGTGGCCGCCACGGTCAGCCACCTGAGCGAGGACGACGAGGCCCGGGGCCTCTTGCTCGACTTCGGCGGCAGGTACGGCTTCACCGCAGCACAGGTCAAGGCGCTGGTCATGGCCACCGACTTCGACATGGATCCGGTCAAGATGCAGTCGAAGCAGGACGCCTTCGCCAAGGCCGCCGTCGAGGCCTTCCCCAACGAGCCCGATTGGGCCGTCGGCTGGGGCAAGCGCCTGGCCTTCACCGACCAGTCCTCCACTTATGTCGGCTCGCTCGCCGACGCGCGCAAGCGCGTCGAAGGCCTCGCGGTCGAGATCCGCGCCCAGCTCGAAGCCATCGGGAAAGGCCCCGGGCCCAGCAATGAGGTCATCCTCGCCGGCACCTACAAGTTCCTGACCGTCCTCAAGGAGAACCCCCTCTTCGCCTTGCTCCCCACCGAACAGCGCCAGAACTTCTACGGTGTGCGAGCCTACTTCGAAGCCCGGCAGACGCCCGAAGCCTGGGCCGCCGCGTCGGCTCCCGTTGCGGCGCGCGCGCCTCCCGTCAGCCCCGATCTCGCCTCCGCCCGGCGCTACATCAACGGGATCTTCGGGGGCATGCGCGCCCCCACCGAACGCGAGGCCGACTCGCTCATCGGCGATTGGCTCGATGAGAATTCGATTCCCAGAAACTCGCCCCGCGCCGCCGCCGTGAGACAGGCGCTCGTCCCCGGCAAGACGCAAAACGAATCGGGCGTCGCCTCCAAGCTTGATCCCGCGCTGCGCCGGCACTCCGCCTTGCTGATCCGCATCGCCGCCGAGCACCGCGTCACGGTCCCCTACATCGAATCGGTGATGGTCAAACGCGGCCTCCTGAAGAATCTCGGCCTGGTCCCCGACGACCAGCTCGAGAACCAGATCGAGATGGCGCTGATCAACGCCGAGCTCCAGCGCGCGGTCGCCTCCTACCCCGACAACCAGCAGGGAGAGCTCATGCGCGCCGTCGCCGGCACCATGGGCGCGAAGGGCGGGAAGTCCGTCGAGGAGGTCGCACGCGACGGGGTCTTCCTGTATGCCGACTTCACCGGCGGCAAGTTCACCCGCGGCTACGCCAGCCGCGACCCCGACATCCAGTTCCATACCATCGCTTTCTACGTCACCCGCAAGGACGGCAAGTGGCGCATCGACGGCTACCGCCAGAAGAAGTCAAGCCAGATTTCCGACGCATCCTACATCGACGCCCTCAAGACCTGGCTCCGCGCCGGCGGCATCCCTCTCTCCGACTTCCGGTAATCGGGGCCAGACCTCCCGTTGTTGCATAACTCCCGAGTTACGCAACAACGGGAGGTCTGACCCCAGTCTGATGTGATAAAATCCCGGCATGAGCGCGACCACCGACTGCCCCTGCCTGAGCAAGAAGCCCTTCACCGCCTGCTGCGAGCCTTACATCACCGGCAAGACCGCGGCCCCGACGGCCGAAGCCCTGATGCGCGCGCGCTACACGGCCTACGCGACCGGCAAGATCGACTTCATCGAGAAGACGCACGCCCCCGAGAGCCGCGCCGACTTCGACCGCAAGGCCTCCGAGAAGTGGGCCAAGGACAGCGCCTGGAGAGGCCTCGCCGTGGTCGCGACGAAGGACGGCGGGCCGGATGACAAGACCGGCATCGTGAGCTTCATCGCCGGTTTTTCACAAGGCGACAAGGACTACGAGCACCACGAGATCGCCACCTTCCGCAAGGAAGGCGCCAACTGGCTCTTCGTCGACGGCAAGTCCCCCAAGCCCGAGACCCACGTCAACACCGGCCCCGACATCGGCCGCAACGACCCCTGCCACTGCGGCTCCACCAAGAAATTCAAGAAGTGCCACGGCAAATAAGGCCAGCTACGCCGTAGACTCCTCTGACTAAGGTGTCAGGCCTACCGGTATTTGCAGTTCCTCTTGAAATACTGCAAATACCGGTAGGCCTGACACCATCTAAAGGGACTCCCCCGCCGCCCTTCCGGAAGCCCAGGCCCACTGGTAGTTGAAGCCTCCGAGCCAGCCGGTCACGTCGACGACCTCCCCGATGAAGTAGAGGCCGGGGGATTTTTTGGCCTCCATCGTCTTTGAGGACAGCTCGGCGGTGTCGACCCCCCCGCGCGTGACCTCCGCCTTGCCGTAGCCGACGGTGCCCGCGGGGACGAACGGCCAATCCTGGAGCTTCTCGCAGAAAACGGCCAGGTCCTTCTTCAGGAAGTTGCCCATGTCGAGCGCCTCGGGCAGATACAGGTCGCAGAAGCGCTCGGCAAGGCGCTTGGGCACGAGGACGGCCATCTGGTTCTTGATCTCGAGCCGGTTGCCCTTGCGCGAGGAGAACCACTCCATCAATTCCTCGCGGGACAGCGCAGGGATGAAGTTGATGCGGACCTCATCGCCCGCGTTCCAATGCAGGGAGGCCTGAAGCGCGACCGGGCCGCTGAACCCGGCGTGGGTGAACAGCAGATTCTCGCGGAACGCGACGCCGTTGGTCGTCATCACCGCGTCCAGCGCGATGCCGGAGAATCCCTCGAGCCGGATGCGGTCGGCGTCGCTGAAGACGAAGCCGTCGAGCGCGGGCGCGCGCGTGACGATCTTAAGACCGAACTGCTTAGCGATGTCGTAGCCGACGGGCGTGGCGCCGAACTTCGGGAAGGAGAGGCCGCCGGTGGCGACGGCGAGCGCTTTCGCCGTGAACGGGCCCTGGTCCGTGGCGACGGAGTACTCGCCACCGATTTTTTCAACGGACAGAACCTTGTGCCTTTGAAAAAGCTGGACGCCCGCTTCGCGGGCGTCGTTAACCAACATATCAATGATCTGCTGCGCGGACGCGTCGCAGAATAATTGGCCGTGCTTGCGCTCGTGGTAGGCGATGCCGTGCGCCTCGACCATGTCGATGAAATCCTGAGGCGTGAAGCGCGACAGGGCCGACTTGGCGAAATGAGGGTTCTGCGAGACGAAATTATCCGCGGTCACCTCGCGGTTCGTGAAGTTGCAGCGCCCGCCGCCGGAGATGATGAGCTTGCCTCCGGGCTTGGCCGCGTGGTCGAGGACCGCGACTGTCAGGCCGCGCTTAGCCGCCGTCAGCGCGCACATCAGGCCCGCGCCGCCGGAGCCGAGGATCACCGCGTCGAAGTTTTTCACGACAGCCGTTCTTTCAGGAAGGAGCACAGCTCTCCCCAGACGCGGCGCTGGTCGGCGGGGCTCATATCCTTAAAATGCAGGGTCAGGACCGAATGCTTATTGCCCGGGAGCAGGATCTCACGGAAGCGCTCTCCGAACCCCTCGCGCATGGTCTCGAAGCGCGCGGCCTTGCACAGAGAGTCGCCCTCGAATCGCATGCCGAGCACGGGGATGTTCTCGTCCTTGGAGCGCTTCACCGCGTTGTCCCACTCGGCCTCGGGGATGCCCAGCGCCGAGTCGCTGTAGGAAGTGCCGGGCTGGCAGATCACCGGCGCGATGAGCTCCTTATCCATCATCAGGGAAAGCGCGAAGCGCCCGGTGAAGCACATGCCGATGGCCGCCACGCCCTTGCCGCCGCGGTCGGCGAAGGCCTTGCGCGACAGCGCGCGAAGCCAGTCGGCGGCGGGGCTCTTGCCGTGGGTGCTCAGGACGCTGAACTCCTTCCAGACGCACGGCCATAGCAAGGGCTTCACGCCGTAGTTCTTCATCGGCTCGCCGAACAGCAGGGGCATGTAGACTGAGTAGCCCTCGGCGGCGATCTTGCGTCCCAGCTCGACGCATTCGGGGACCATCCCGGGCAATTCGTGGATGAGGACGACGGCGGGGCCGGCGCCGGCGCGATAGACGGGCTTCGAGACGCCGTCCGCCTCGAAGTCGAAACGCTCGAACCCGGGAAGCTCCATGCGCCAGTATAACTGTTTCCGGAAACAGTCCCTAGAGAGGAGTAATGCAACAACGGGAGGTCAGACCCCTGAAAAGCTATAATCAATCCCCCCATGAAGACAAGCTCCCAGCTCCGAAGCGGCTACCTCGATTTCTTCGTCAAGAACGGCCATACGCTCAAGGCCTCCGCGCCCATCGTCCCGCAGGGCGATGCGACGCTCATGTTCAACTCGGCCGGCATGGTGCCGTTTAAACCATACTACCTGGGGCTTAAGACCGACCTCAAGCGCGCGACGTCCTCGCAGAAGTGCTTCCGCACGACGGACATCGAGCGCGTCGGCACGACCTTGCGCCACATGACGTTCTTCGAGATGCTCGGCAACTTCGCGTTCGGCGACTACTTCAAGCAGGAAGCCATCTTCTGGGCGTGGGAGTACCTGACCAAGGAATGTGGCCTCGACCCCAAGCGCCTGTATCCGACGGTCTTTAAGGAAGACGACGAAGCCGTGGAGCTATGGCGGAAGGTCGGAGCGCCGAACGCCGCGGTGCGCCTGGGAGAGGACACCAACTTCTGGAACATGGGCCCGACGGGGCCGTGCGGGCCGTGCTCGGAGATCTACTACGACCTCGGGCCCGAGTTCGCCTCGGGCAAGGACGACTTCGTCGGCGGCGACGGCGACCGCTACATCGAGATCTGGAACCTCGTGTTCACCGGCTTCGACCGCCAGCCCGACGGCTCGCTCAAGCCGTTGGCACGGCCCTGCATCGACACCGGCATGGGCCTGGAGCGCCTCGCATTCTGCGTGCAGGGCACCAAGTCCCCCTTCCACACCGATCTGTTCGCGCCGATCGTGGACAAGGCGGCCGAGATCATCGGCGCCGACCCGAAAGACCCCAAGCACGCTCTCGGATTCCGGGTCATCGCCGACCACGCGCGCGCGGCGACCATGCTGATGAGCGAGGGCATCATCCCCTCGAACGTCGAGCGAGGCTACGTTTTGCGGCGCCTCGTGCGCCGGGCCGCTCGATACGGCCAGCTCATGGGCTTCGACCGCCCGTTCCTGCATTTCCTCGTGCCCGCGGCCATCGAGATCTTCGCGCCGGGCTACCCGGAGCTGCGCGCGGCCTCGGAGCAGGTTCAGGCCGTCATGAAGACCGAGGAGGCCAAGTTCCTCGAGACCTTGCACGCCGGCGAGGGCGAGCTCGCCAAGGCGCTCGAGAAGTCAGGCAAGACCTTGTCGGGCGAAGCCGCGTTCAGGCTTTACGAGACGTTCGGCTTTCCCCTCGAGATGACTCGTGAGATCGCGGGCGCCAAAGGCGTCGCGGTCGACGAGGCGGGATTCAAGGCCGCGCAAGATAAAGCCGTCGAAATAGCCCGGGCCTCCTGGAAGGGCTCCGGCGAGAAGAACATGACGGCGCTCGTGTCGACCGCGCCAAAGACGGAATTCCTCGGCTACACCACGACCGAGACCAAGGCCAAGGTCGTGGCCTCGACGGTGGGCATGGCCGCCTTCGACAAAACGAGCTTCTACGCCGAGGGCGGCGGCCAGGTCGGAGACACCGGGGACATTATTTCGGCCGATGGGCGGAATGTCCTCGCGCGGGTGCTCGATACCCAAAAGCAAAACGACATTTTCGTGCATCTCCTTGAGGCATCCACGACCATCCCGTTGGGCACGGAAGTGATCTTGCGTGTGGACGCGGAAAGACGAGCAAGAATCAAGCCGCACCACACCGCGACCCACCTGATGAGCGAGGCGCTCAAGCGCGTGCTCGGCGGGAACATCCGCCAGGCGGGCTCCTACGTCGGGCCCGACAAGCTTCGCTTCGACTTCACGCACGCGCAGGCGCTGACGCCCGAGCAGATCAAGAAGGTCGAGAGCATCGTCAACGACGAGATCAAGGCGGCGCACCCGGTCGTGCCCCAGGTCCACCCCGTGTCCAAGGTCGCCGAGTTCGGCGCGACCACCTTGCTCGGCGAGGACTACGGCTCCGACCCGCGCTTCCTGCTGATCGGCCCGAAGGGCTGGAGCGAGCCCAAGAACCGCTTCAGCCTCGAGCTGTGCGGCGGGGTGCACGTCGACAACACCGCCGAGATCCTCGCGTTCAAGATCGTGAAGGAATCCTCCGCGTCGTCGGGCGTGCGCCGCATCGAGGCGATCGCGGGCAAGGCTGTCGAGGAGCACGCCGCTTCGCTGCTCAGCGCGAAGCTCAAGGCGGACAACGAGGCGACGGCCAAAGCCGAAGCGCTCGCGGCGTCCATCCGAGAGCTCGGAGGCAAGGCCGACGCCTCCGAGGGCCTCAAGTCCCTCGAGAACAAGCTCGGCCAGCTTAAATCCACCAAGCTCGCGGCCCAGGCCGAGGCCGGCAAGAAGATCGTCGAGGTCAAGGGCGTGAAGCTGGTCCTGCAGCGCCTCGACGGAGCGGACCCCAAATCCTTACGAGGGCTGTCGGACAAGCTCAAGGCCGAGGTCGGCTCCGGCCTCGTGTTCCTCGCAGCGCCCGGCGAAGGAAAGCTCTCGTTCGTGCTCGCGGCCACCCCGGACATGGCGGCCAAGGGCGTGGACGCGGCGAAGATCGCCAAGGCCTTCGCCGCCGCCCACGGCGGCTCGGCGGGCGGGCGCGCGGATTTCGCCCAGGGCGGAGCCGCCGACGGAGACTGGGACAAGACCGTAGAAAGCCTCACCGCTTTGATCGGCTAAGCAACGATCGATCGCAAAGTTATCCCCAGCGCTTCCAACGTTGGAAGTCCTGGGGATAACTTGATTCCTTACGCGCCGCACCTGGAGATCCGATGACCCTTTCGAAAGAAGTTGCCGCGCAGATAGACGAGGCCTTCGACTTTCGCGGCCACGTGACGGTCAGCTTCACCGATGGCAAGACGGTGGAAGGATATCTCTTCAACCGCGAGCTGGCGCCGATGAACGGCGAGGCTTACATCGAGGTGATCCCGAAGGACACCGACGAGCGCCTGCGCTTCCCCGCCGCGTCGGTCAAGTCCGTGGCGATCACGGGGAAGGACTTCGCCTCGCCGTTCGTGCCGCCGAAGAAAGACTAGCGCACGTTGCGCGAGGTCTCCGAGGCGGAGAGAGCGCCTCGCGACAGGCGAGAGCCCATGCCGGGCCGCGCCACCGCCGCGGTTTCCGCGTGTGCGGCCGTGCCTTCCGCCCCTGACAGCGTGGGCGCGGCCTCCGACGAGTCACGGGCCGGCGCCGCGCCGACCGCCATGGCCGCGGAGGTCGTCTGCTCTCCCTTGCCGTAAACCGTGAAATTCCGGAGCTCGCCTTTGATGCCGCGCTTCCAGGTCTTGCCGGACTTCGGATCGGCGGGCGTGTCCGTGAAGGCGGCGGACGGGCGCGGATCGTTGGCCGGATACACCGCCGCGACCGTGCCCGTCGGGGGCGCGTCGTCGAAAACGGCGAGCATGCGATCCTCGTGCGCTTTTTCCTCGACCACCTGGGTGGGAACCTTGATCACGCGCGTCGCGTTCGGTGATTCGACGCCTTCCTGGCCGCTCGCCTGCACATGGCGCATCGTCTTCCACAAGGAGCCGCCTCCGGTCATATCCACGAAGATGGCGGCGTAGATGCCGACCGCGACGAGCGCGTAGCCCGCAGCGGTCTCAAGAGCGTCAGCGGCGATGGAGAGCACCGACTTCACTTTGGCGGTCATGCTGTCAGTATAAGCCCGGAGCGCGCGCCGCGCAAGGGGGATTTGCCGAATATTTACCAAGAAACACGGCTCTTTTCATTGCCGTTCTTTAACCGGCCCGAAACAACCGCGACACGCCCCGACGGGACATTTGCTATCGTGCGCGCATGAGCGCGTCTCTGGCCGAGCTGATCGTTCTCGCGGCATCCGTGTGGCTGATCAGCCGGCTGCTGGAGCCCCTGCGCCAGCGGATCGAACGCCTGATCATGAGGCTCATAGCGCCCGACCGCGCCGACATCATCGACGCCGTCATCGAATCCGTCAACAAGAAACGCAAGGAGTGACCATGGCCAGTAATTCCGATCTTTCCCCCGAAGCGATCGCCAGGCTCGGCAGCCGCATCGGCGTGATCGCCGTCGCCGTCATCCTGGTGACCGTGGTGATGAGCTCCTATACGATCATCGCGCCCGGCTACACCGGCGTGATCTTCAACATCTGGTCGGGCTCCCTGCGCACCGTCGGGCAAGGCCTGGCGATGCGCGTGCCGTGGATCACGCGCGTGCAGAGCTACCCGACCGCTTTACGCACCTACACCATGGTCATGCGCTCCAACGAGGGAACTTCTTCGGAGGACGATTCGATCGATCTGCCCACGCGCGAGGGCCAGCACATCCGCCAGGACATCTCGGTGACCTACAACACCTCCGAGGCGGAGGCCGCGCATGTGTTCCGGTCTTTCCGCGGCGCTCCCGTCGAGGAGATCGAGAACTCCTTCATCCGCCGCACCATCATCACCGTCGCGCAGAACGCCGCCGGCCAGATGCCGCTCTCGGACATCCTCTCCGCCAAGCGCGGCGAGCTGCAGGGTACGATCGAGAAGAACCTCGAGGGCGAGATGACCAAGATGGGCTTCGTGCTCGACAAGGTCAACCTCGGCGCCAGCCACCTGCCCCCCGCCATCGAAAGCCAGATGCAGCAGAAGATGGCCGCCCAGCAGCAGGCCCAGCAGGCCGAGTACGAGCTGCAGAAGCAGGAGACGCTCGCCAAGGCCGCCGTCGCCCAGGCCGAAGGCGAGGCCAAGTCCATCCTCGTGCGTGCGAAGGCTCAGGCCGAGTCCAACCGCCTGCTCCAGGCGTCCTTGACCCAGACGCTCGTCAACTACCGGGCCGTGGACAAGTGGAACGGGCAATTGCCGCAGGTGACGAGCGGTGCGACGCCCTTCATCGACCTGAAGAAGCCCTAAGCCGCTTCGCCAGGTCGGCGTAGCCGTTCTTCTCGGCAAGATCCGCGCCCGTCTTTCCTTCGGGGCCCCGGGCGTTGATGTTGGCTCCGCGGGTGCGCAGAAGCGCGACCGTCTTCTCGTGGCCCTTCATCGCGGCGAGGATGAACGGAGTCCTCCCATCGATATCCCGCGCCTCGAGGTTCGCGCCCCGGTCGAGAAGGAAGGCGACCATCTCACCCTGCCCCTTGAACGCCGCCCACATCAGCGCGGTCCAGCCGTTGCCATCCACGGCCTCGACGTTCGCGCCCGCATCAAGCAAGGCGGCCACGCCCTCCTTATGACCCCAGCGAGCCGCGCACATCAATGCCGTCAGCCCCTTCCGGTCGCGAGTCTCGAGGTTGGCGCCCCTGGACGCCAGAAGCTTCACCGCTGCCCCGTTGTCGCGGACCGCCGCCCAAAACAACGGCGACCAGCCGTCGCTGGGGTTGCGGGTCTCGATGTCCACGCCCTGGTCGAGCAAGGTTCGAATATCGCCCGTGTAGCCGTTGCGTGCGGCACGCAGAAGGCGATGCTCGCGCGAGGCGTCCGTGTCGTACCAGCCGCAGGAGGCAGCTAAGGACAAAAGAAAGACCATGGGAATAAGGCGAAAGCGCATCAACGCAAGTATAGCCCTGTTGGCCGAGAACGCAATGGCCAAACGATTACGCGCTCAGCGCCGGGCTTCAAGCTCATTCCAACGCTGGAACAAAGTCTCCACCTGCTGGCGAGCCTCATCGAGCCGGACCTGCCGCTTGATCAGCTCAGGCGCGTCCGTCGCCACGGAGGGGTCCTCGAGCGCGACGCGCGCCATCGCGGCCTCGTTCTCGGCGGCCTTGATGCTCGCTTCCATCTTCTGGAGCTCCTTGGCCTCCTTCGGCGTGAACTCACGCTTGGCCTCGGCCGGGGCGGCCACGGGATGCGAGACTCCGAGCGAATCAGACTCCTCACGCGCGGCCTCCCACTGCGACAGGTCGGCGTAGAAGTTGGCGTTGCCCTTCCCGTCGAGCGCGATGATGCGCTGGGAGACGCGCTCGAGAAGATAACGATCATGGGTCACCAGCACGAGCGCGCCCGGGAACTCCATCATGCTGCTCTCGAGCACCTCGAGGGACTGGAGGTCGAGGTCGTTGGTGGGCTCGTCGAGGAGCAGGATGTCGGCGGGGCGCAGCATGAGGCGGGCGATCAGCACGCGCGCCTGCTCGCCGCCGGACAGGCGGCTCATCGGGTACTCGAGCTGCTCGGTGCGGAACAGGAAGCGCTCGGCCCAGCCGTAGACATGGATGCGGGAGCCCTTGAAGTCCACGTGCTCGCCGGCCTCGCACAGGGAGCGCTTGAGCGTCTTCGTCATGTCGAGCTGCTCGCGGTGCTGGTCGAAGGTCACGACCTTCAGGTTGTCGGCGCGCCGGATCGTGCCCTTGTCGGGAGCTAAAGCGCCGGCGAACATCTTGAGCAAGGTGCTCTTGCCGGAGCCGTTTTCGCCGAGCAGGCCGAGCTTGTCGCCTGGAGACAGGATAAGATCGAGCGGGCCGAACAGCTTCTTGCCGCCCATGGACTTCTCGACGCCCAGGCAGCGGACCAGGCTCTTGCTCTGGCGCTCGGTCGCGTCGAAGTCGATCTCGGTCGCACGGACCTGCGCGTTCCTATATTTGAGCTCCGCGAGGTCCGAGATCATCTCGCCGGCGCGGTCGATGCGCGCCTGCTGCTTGGTCGTGCGCGCCTTGGGCCCCTTGCGCAGCCAGGCGATCTCGCCCTTGACCGTGTTCTGCATCGTCTGCTGGAGGGTGGCCTGGTGGCTGAACAGCGCCTCGCGCTTCTCGAGGAAGTCGCTGTAATTGCCCTGGCTCGAGAAGTGTCCGTCCTTGTAGCGCTTGTTGAGCTCGATGACGCGATTGCATACCCGCTCCAAAAAGCTGCGGTCGTGGGTGATGGTCAAGAACGAGAAGGTGAGCCCCGACATGAACCGCTCGAGCCACAGCACGCCCTCGAGGTCGAGATGGTTCGTCGGCTCATCGAGGAGAAGAAGGTCCGGCTCACGGAGCACCTGCGACAGGATGGCGAGACGCTTGCGCCAGCCGCCGGAGAGCTTGTCCACGTGCTGGGCCGGGTCCACGAAGCCGGAGCGCTCCATCCCGTCCTCGACGCGCATGTCGATTTCCCAGTCTTCGAGATTCAAGCCCTGCAGAGCGCGGTTGAGTTCGTCGCGAACGGTCCAGCCCTCGCCCACGGTCTCGAAGCGGTCCTGCTGGGCGACATAGCCGACGCGCAGGCCGCGGCGCGAAACGACCTTGCCCTCCTCGATGCCCTCGAGGCCGGCCAGCATCTTCAGAAGCGTTGACTTGCCGGCCCCGTTGGGCCCGATCAGGCCGGTGCGCTCGCCCTCGAAGAGCCCGAACGACAGGCCTTCGAAGAGCGGGCGTATGCCGAAGCTCTTGGACAGATTTTGACAGCTGAGGAGGATCGCCACGGGGAGGATGGAGAGTTTAGCATTTCCGAGCCTACTTCATCTTGACGCCGGCGGCCTCGAAAGCCTGGCGGCCGTTTTCCTGGACCTGCGCGCTCGTCGTCGGGACCGTGGTGAACTTCTTCCCGCTTCCGGCGAGGATGTAATATTCGATGTCCGGGGTCTCCACGCCGCCGCTTACGGGATTATGAGCGATGCCGACACCTTTCGCCAGGGCCGTGGAGCCTTCGCCCAGGACGCCCTGCGGGCCCACGTCTCCGACGAGCGCATACATCGACCTGTCCCGGTACGTGACCACCGCGTAGTCGCCGAGCGTGACGTTCTTATGAGTGTCGCCGAATTTATCAGGGATGACGACGAAAGGAATAGCGCCCGGATCAAGGCTCTTCCCGCCCGGAGTATAAGCGGTTCTGTTCTGGTGGGTCCTGTCGCCCTGCGCCGTGGTGTTACGACCGTCATTGTCGATCGCCATCGGGGCCTTAAAGCTGATGATGTCGCCCGCCGCGGTGGGATGAACGAGGGTATCGATCTTGCACTCAGCCTTCGGCTTACCCGCCTTGGGGCAGAACCTCGTGCCGCTCGCCTGGCCACCAGCGAGATTCAGCCGGCCGAGCTTCGCCGTCGGACCGTCCACCGTATCATCCTTCTGCTCGGGCGAAGAGCCTCCGGCCATATTGGAGCCGCTGCTGCCACCGGCCGCCTTTGGAGAGTTCGCGCCCGCGTCGACGCCGGCCGGCTTACCGGCGGACTCCTTCGGCTTTCCGCCCGGCACACCGCCTCCCATCCCGCCGGCACCTCCGCCGCCTCCTCCCCCTCCTCCGCCGCCGAGGCCGCCGCCGCCGCCTCCGCCGCCCCCTGCTCCGGATGTGGACGAGAGATCGTTCAAGCCTCCTCCCTGAGGAGGCGTCGCGCCGTTGGCGCCCAGCGGATTCTGACGAGAGCCCGGGGTCATGCCCGCCGCCGCGCTGGCGCCCGTGGCGCTGCCAAACCCGGATGAACCGGCCGCCGCCGCCTTCGTTTCTCCGCCGGGAGAGCCGCCGGCGCCCGAACCGCCACCACCTCCGCCGCCGCCTCGGCCTCCAGACCCCGCCGATACGGACGAACCCGCCCCGCCACGCGCAGGCGCCGAAGGCCTCCCGCCGCCGCCCGGCGCGGAGCCGAACGAGGCGTTGCCCCCTGCCATCGGTGCGCGCCCGCCGCCGCCGCCGCCGGAGTAGCCCATGCTCGCGTTACCGGATATGCGCGGAGAATTCATCGGCGCATTGGACTGCTCGGGCGGCGTCGGGGGCGGCTCCGCACCGGCCAGCCCTCCGTTGCTCCCGTCCGAGGTCGGGCTCGAGAACAGGCGCGTGGCCGCGTTCGTCATCATGCGCTCGGGAGGGGCGAGAGCGTGCGCCTCGCTCGCGGGAGCGGGCTCGGCGCTCGGAGCGGAGCCGAAGGGATTCATGCGGCTGTACCAGCCCGGCCCCCCGGAGGCCTTTGGCGCCGGCCGATTTCCGGAGAATTGAATGACGAGAAGGACCAGGCCGATGATCGCGACCAGAGCGCCGGCGGCCTGGAGCCGCTTATCCTCTTCCACCTCGCAAGCGTAACAGATGACGGAAGTTAGCGCCAGTGCGCGGCCCGCGCTCTCCATGCTCCGCACGATTTCCGACTGCCCTGCGCGGGGACATTCGCTCTTGGTTCTTTGCATAAAAGCACAATCGCGTGATAAAGCAGAAAATAAAGACATCTATTCCGCTTCCGATTGCTTTAAAGCCAAGAACCATCGTGGGCATGGTCCTCGGCCAAGGAAACTTTTTCCGGGGTCCAATCGTATATATCAGGGCTTGTGTGCCGGTAAACGCCGTTTCTATTGACGGGGTTCGATTTAGAGGTTATCATCAGCCCCGATGCCACTTTTGTTGCGCCGGGCGGGTGCGATTTTATTGCTCGCGCTGGCCGCGCTCCCCGCCGGCGCCGGGGCCCCGGCCTCCTTCGACCTCTCCGTGGATCCGCGCTTCGAGCTGCTCGGCGTCGTGCAGCAGCTATCCGGGAGCCTGCCCGCGGACGCCTACGCGGCCGAGCACCGGGAGCGGGTCGAGAAGCATTTCGGCGCCTTCCGGGAGCATCCCGCCGTCGCGCTGTACCGGGACCTCGCCTCGATCAGCGCCCGAGAGGAAGCCGCGGTGACGGCCTTGATCTACTATTCGGATCCGCCGGAGCTGGCGCTGAAGGACCGGAACGCCGACATCCACTTCGTGAACGGTCCGGGGGAGGCCGAGGAGATGCAGCGCTTCCTCCATGAGCTGCGCGCCTTCGCACGGGCTTCGGATTTCAAGGGCTTCTTCCGCGACAACCGCGCTTTTTACGGGAAGCTCGAGGATTCGGCGCGGACCTCGCTCGGCGCCCGCGATCCCGTCGCCGAGATCGAGCGCTATCTCGGGCTGAGCCTGGCGACCCGTTCGCACTACATCCTGATGCCGCGTCACGCCGTCACCCACGCCTTCATCGTCCCGTATCCGCTGCCCCCCGCCAACATGGGCGCCGAGTCGTTCGACGCGTACACCATGTCCCCCGACCTCGCCGTCGGGGGCTTCGCGAGCGTCGTCTGGGCGGAGCCGCTGTTCGTCTTCCTCGACCCGAGCTTCTATTATTTCGAGAAGCTCAACATCCCCGACCCCGCGGATTTCTACGGCGCCGCATTCGCGCGCTGCCGCCTGGCCAGCCCGGACTGCGTGAAGCATTTCGCGGCCACCGCGATCATCGGGCACCTGGACCGCAAGGCCCAGGCCCCCGCCGCCACGCCCGAAGCCCGGATCGTCAAAGCCCTCTCCGAGAGGCTCGACGAGTACGACGCCCACCGCGACCGCTATCCGACGCTCTGGCATTTCTATCCGCGCTGGTTCTCCGTCTTCGAGGAGCTCGCCTTCCCCCGGCGCGCGCCGCGCAAGCTCGCCGTGCCCGACGAGCCGAAGATCACCTCGGCGGCCGATTTTTTCAAGCCTGCCATCGCAGAGAGCTTGCTGCGGACGGGCGCGCCGTGAGACCTTCATCCCTCGCCACGGCCGTCCTCGTCGGCTTGGGCGCGCTGCGCGCCGCCGCCGCGCCCGGGTCCGTGTCCTTCGCGGTGGACGGCCGCATCGAGCTGATCTCGGTCGTCCTGATGCTCTCCGAGCCCGCCCTCGAGCAGCCCGACGCCTACGCGTCCGCGGCCAAGGCCACCTTCGCGAAATTCACCGGGCATCCCGCTGTCGCGCGCGCCGCGGGCCTGCGAAATGCCGGAGCGAACGCGTCTGCGCTCGCCGAGGACGATGCCCTTCAGAACGAGCTCAAAGATTTCGAAAAAGCCTCCCGCTTCGCCGATTTCTTCGCGGCCCATAGTAAGGAACATCAAGCGTACATCGAGACGGCCCGACGGGAATCCCTGCACGCGCTGAGCCCGGAGGCGGCGCTCGCCTACATGGGCCTTCCCTTCGAGGGAGAGCACCGGTTCGTCCTCGCGCCGCTGCTGCCTGCGGACGCCGGAGGCCCGCGCGTGCGTCCCGGAGCGCGGGACCGCGGTGCGCTCCGGTTCCGCTTCGACGAGCTCGAGACCTCGGTCGCCGCCGAGCTGTGCCGCGCCGCCGCAAGCTGGGTCCGCGCTCCGGCCGGCGCCATCCCCGCGCATATCGCCGCCGCGGTCAGCCTGCGCGTCATCGCCGCGGACCTGGGCGAGCGGGTCTATCTCAACGCCCTGGCCCGCCACGCCTCGCCGCGCCTCCCCCACCTGCGGGGAGTCAGCGAGAGGCTCAAGGATCTTGAGAAGGAACGGGCCCGCTATCCGACGCTTCAGGCGTTCTCCCCGCGCCTCGAGGCCATCGCCGAGATGCGCCTCGAGCAGGCGACTTTCGCCGCGCATGCCGGCGAGCGGGCGGCGGCCCTGGCGCTTCTCGCCGAGGCCCGGACGCACAGCCCCGATCTCGAGACCGGCCGCCGCATCATGTTCCTCTATCAAGACCTCAAGGAAGACGCCCAGGCCAAGCTCGTGTCCGACGAGATACTCAAGGCCTCCCCCGGCGACGCCGGCGTGCTGCTCGATCAGGCCGCGCTGGCCGCCAAAGCCGGAGAGCGAACGGCGGCCCTCGCCTTTCTCACCCAGGCCGGCGGAAAAGATCCTCGCAGCGCCGCCCGCCGCCGCATGACGGAGCTGTATCTGGAGCTCAAGGAGTACGGCCCCGCGCGGGACCTTCTCGACGGGCTGATCACGGCGGAGCCGCATGATCCGCGCCTGCGCATCGACCGGGCGCAGGCCGCCGCGCGAACCGGCGACCGTGTGACGGCGCTACGCCTGCTCGCCGAGGCGGCGGCCCGGCGCCCCTCTCCCAACGAGCGCCGCCACATGTCTTTGCTGCACCTCGAGCTCAAGGACTATGCCCCGGCGAAAGGCCTGCTCGACAGGCTCATCAAGGAGAGCCCCGAGGACGCGACTCTACGGGTCGATCGCGCCGCCCTCGCCGCCGCGGCCGGCGACCGCGCGGGCGCGCTGCGCCGCCTCGGCGAAGCGCAAAAGCTGTCGCCCGCCCTCGACACCCGCCACCGCATCGCCTTGCTGCTTCATGAGCTCGATGATGACGAGCACGGCCGGCAGCTCATGAGCGAGCTTCTGCAAAGCTTTCCTCAGAACGCGCGCCTGCGCATCGACCGCGCCGCGCACGCCGCGCGCGTCGGCGACCGCGCGGCGTCCCTGCGCTACCTCGCCGAGGCCCGCCGCCTCAATCCCACGCTCGAGGAGCGCCGCCTCATGGTCTCCCTGCACCAAAGCCTCGGCGACCATGAGCAGGCTTTGGACCTGCTGGCCGGGCTCATCGCGGCCGCGCCCAAGGACCCCGGCCTGCGCATCGACCGCGCCGCGCTCGCCCTGCGCACCGGCGACCGCGACGCGGCACGGCTTGCCCTCGGCACGGCGCTGGCTCTTGACCCCGAGCCGGGCGACCGCCAGCGCATGGCCCTGCTCCATCAGGACATGAAGGACTACGCCTCCGCGCTGAGCCTGCTGGCGCCGCTCGCGCGGGAGCAGCCGGCGAACGCAGCCCTCCTCGGTGACCTCGGACTCTGCGAGTATCTCAACGGCCGGCCCGAGGATGCGATCGCCCATCTGAAATCTGCCATCAAGCTCGACGCCTCGTCATTGGCGGCGGTCATCACCTTGGGCTCGATCTACGCCGCGCAGAAACGCTTCGATGAGGAGCGCGCCGTCTACGCCGCGGCGCCGCCCGCGGGCGGCGAGCCGGTGCTTCGCGCCGCGCTGCTGCGCAGCCGCAAGGAAGCTCTCGCCAGGGCCGCGCGTGAATAAGCTGACGATAGGCATCGAGCACTTCAACGCCGGTCGTTATCCGGAGGCGATGCTTTGCTTCCAGGGCGCCCACGCCGCGGGCGAGCGCGGCCCGGAGCTGAGCTACTTCACGGCGCACGTCCTGGATTCCCTGGGACGGACGAAGGAAGCCATCCGCGCGTTCACCGCGCTGATCGAAGACTTCCCCCGCCACCTGCCGGCCTATGCCAGCCTCGCCAATCTGATACTGCACCGCGGCCCGCTCACGCACGAGCGCAACACGCTGCGCCGGATCCTCTCGCTCAAGCCCCAGGACGAGGAGACCCGGCGGCAGCTCATCAGTGTCCTCAAGGTCTGCGCACAAGCCTTTCGCGCGACGGATGATCTGACTTTGGCCGAAGCGGCGCTGCGCAAGGTCCTGAGCCTTGCTCCGGATGAGAAGGAGCACCGCGGACAGCTCATCGCGCTGATCCGGATGCGCGCCCAGGCCCATCTGACCGCGCGCGACCTGTCGGCGGCGGAAAAAGCCTTCCGTCAGGCGCTCGCGCTGGCCCCCTCAGAGGAGGAATCCCGGCGCCAGCTCGCCGATCTTCTCCGGCTGCGCGCGGATACTCAGATAAGCGCCCGCGACCTCGGCCCGGCGGAGAAGACCCTGCGCAAGGCCGTCGCCGTCGCGCCGGGCGACGCCAGATCCCGCCGCAACCTCGCGGAGCTGCTACGGCGGCGCGGAAAAGGCTATCAATCCACGGGCCGTATGGACGACGCCGAAAAGTCGCTGCGCGCCGCGCTGAAGCTCCAGCCGCGCGACGACAAATCTCGCCAGCGCCTGCTCGAGCTTCTGAGCCTGCGCGCGCGCGCCCTTATCCGGGAAGGCGAGCCGGACCGGGCGGAGCGGACTTTGCGCCGGGCGCTCATCCTGGATCCGCGTGACAAGGAAGCCCGGCGCGGGCTGCTCGACCTTCTTCGCGCGCGCGCCCAGGGGCACCACCTCGCGGGCGAGGCCGTGAAAGCGGAGCGGGCCTGGCGCCGGGCCCTGGCCTTCGCGCCGAGCGACAACGAAGCCCGCCGCCGCCTCACCGAGCTTCTGCGCGCCAACCTCGAATATTCGCTGGGCACGCTGAGCCCCGCGGCGATGGACAAGGCCCTGCGCGCGGCGCTGGCATTCTCACCCGATGATAAGGAGGTCCGCCGGAACCTCGCCGAGCTCCTGCGCACGAGAGCCCTCGCCGAGCTGTTCGCCCGCCGCCTCAAGCAGGCCGAGCATCTGTTCCGCGCGATCCTGCGCTGCGATCCGCTCGACGCGGCCGCCTGCATGAGCCTCGCGTCCGTCATGAGCGCCGCGGGCAAAACCTCCGCGGAAAAAGCCCTGCTCCGCCGCGCGGTCGCCATCTCCCGGGGAAGGCTGGCGCTCGGCGACAGGTTCAAAGCGCTCATGAAGCTGCGCCGCTACAAGGAGGCCGTCGCGACGGCGGAGCTTATCCTCGACAGGAAGCCGGGATTGCCCGACATACGCGGGTTCTGGGATCCGTGGGACTGGGATGAGAGAATCTCGCGAGAGGAGCGCCGCCGCGAGCTTCGCGCCTTCGAGCGCGCCCTGGGCTCCAAGCCCCGCGGCCCCTGGCTCCATTACTACCGCGGCTCGCTGAGCGGGCCGGAGGGCCTGCCTAATTTCAAGCTCCTCGCGGGCTACCCCTCGAAACGCTACGGCTGGATGTACTTCAAGGCGGGCTCCGCCGCTTTGACCGCGGCGAACTTCGAGCAGGCGTCGTCGTGGTTCAAGCGGTCTTTGGCCGGCAGGCCCGTGGACTGGCGGGCGCATTGCTTTCTGGCGGAGACCTACCTCTGCCTCCAGAAGCCCAAGGCGGCGTTCGCCGAGATGGACCGCGCCCTGCGCGCCGCCCCCAAGGGCGAGGCGGGGCAGGTGCTGGCCTGGCGCGGCGCCTTCGAGCTCTGGCTCGGCCGCTACAAGCAGGCCATCGTCCTCTTGGACAAGGCCGCCGCGCTCGGCGCGCAATGCGCGTTCTGCTGGAAGGGCGCGGCCCTCCTGAAGCTCGGCAAGCCGGCCGAGGCGCTCGCGGAGCTCGATCGAACCTTGCAGCTGTATCCGCTCGATTTCGAGGCGTACGTATGGCGCGGCGAAGCCAAGCGCGAGCTCGGCCTCTACCGGGAAGCGCTGAAGGACCTCGATGAGCACGCGGTCAACGACCCGGACCGGGCGACGCCGATGTGGCTCTGGGCTCGCTTCAACCGCGCGCTCGTGAAGGCGGCCCTCGGCGACCAGGCGGGCATGACCGCCGATTTCAAGGCCATCCCCGCCTACGTCATCAGCCATATCCAGGAAGCGACCGGGCTGACGAAGACCGAAGACATCCTCGAGGCCGGCCTGCGCTTAAGCCGCGGCTTCCGCCGCGACGAGTACCGCCAGGCGATCTGGATGGCCTAGCTCAATCTTGTATAATAAACTTAAGTTAGTTTAGTTACTTATGCCGATACCCAAAAAACCAAAGAAGTCCCCGGCGAGCGAATTGCGCCAGACGAAAGCGGCCCTCGCGGCCATGCGCGAGCGCTACTTCAACCTCTACGACCTCGCGCCGGCGGGCATCTGCACCCTCAGCGACAAAGGCGTCATACTCGAGGCCAATCTCACCTTATCCTCCATGCTCGGCGTGGTCAAATCCCGCCTGCTCGCACATCCTCTGGGCTCTTTCTTGTGTCCGGAGGATCAGCCGCACTTCCAGCGGCACCTCACCTTGCTCCTGACGAAGAAAACACCGCCGCCGCTGGTGCTGCGCATGCTGCGCGCGGACGCGACCCCGTTCTGGACGAAGCTCGACATCACTTTGGGCTACGACGCCGGCGGCGCGATGCTGTACCGCATCGTGATGAGCGACGTCGACGAGCTCCGGCAGACTCGGAACGACCTGTTGCGGATACGCGCCGCCGTCGACCATGCCCATGACGGCATCGCCATCGCCGACATGGAAGGCCGGCTTCAATTCGCGAACCAGGCCTGGGCGAAGCTGCACGGCTACACCCCGGAGGAGCTCCTCGGCAAGCCTCTGTCGATGGGCCATACCCAGGAGCAACTGGCCAATGACGTCATCCCTTTCAACAAGAACGTCCTCGTCCACGGATCGTGGGCGGGCGAGGTCGGTCATGTCCGCAAGGACGGAACGACCTTCCCCACATGGATGTCCACCGTCCTGCTGAAGGACTCCGGGGGCAAGCCCACGGGCCTGATCGGAGTGGCCGACGACATCACCGAACGGCGCAAGGCGGATGAATACCTCGCCCGCGTGCTCAGCGAACGAGAGGCCATCCTGAAAGCGATCCCGGACCTGTTCTATCGTCTGGACGCGGAGATGAATCTCCAGGATTGGAATCCAGTGTTCGAACGCGTATCGGGCTATCCACCGGAAGCGCTCAAAGGCATGAACGCTTTACAGTTCTTCAAGACAGACCAGAAGATCATCTCCGAAGGCATCCAGGAGGCCGCGGCGAAGGGCCAGGCCTATCGCACGGGCAAGTTCCTGACCCGCCGCGGCGAGGAGATCCCCATCTTCTGGAGCGCGGCCGCGCTGCGCGCGCCCGACGGCCTATTGCTGGGGCTCGTCGGCATCGGCCGCGACCT
>CAZIBN010000037.1:26159-34947 GCA_964537395.1 uncultured Elusimicrobia bacterium | reverse complement strand
GAGAGGGCGTCGGCGCCCAGCAAGGCCATGACCCGAGTCTCTTCCTCCGTCGGAGCGACGGGCGCCGCCGGTGATGAAATAGGGGCCGGCGCGGGCCCCGTGCGGGCCTCCAAAATATGACCGTCAGGCAGGGCCGCGATAATGTCCTTAACGTCGGACGTCAGACGCGCCCCCTCCACCAGCAGTCGATGGGGCGCCTCGGACATGACCGAGTCGGCGGGGCCGGGGACGGCCAGGACCTCGCGGCCGTGCTCGCCGGCGAGGCGGGCCGTGATGAGGGAGCCCGACTTATGGCGGCCTTCCACCACGACCACGGCCCAGGAGAGGCCGGCTACGATGCGGTTGCGGCGCGGGAACAGGTCGGGCATAGGCCTGGTGCCGAGAGGGCGCTCCGAGATCACCGCGCCCCCCTCCGCGACGATTCGGCGGGCGAGCGCGAGGTTCTCCGCGGGGTAGATGCAGCCCAGGCCGGTGCCGAGGACGGCCCAGGTGGGGCCCTTGGCGTCGAGGGCCGCGAGGTGGGACTCGGCGTCGATGCCTCGGGCGAGGCCGCTGACGATGGTCAGGCCGCGCCGGGAGGCATCCCCGGCGAGACGGCGGGCCATGCGGCGGCCGTAGGGGGTCGGGACGCGGGTGCCGACGAAGGCGACCGGCGAACCGCCTTTCAACGAGCCCTGAACATAAAGCACGAGAGGCGGATCGTGGATCGAGGCGAGGAGGTCGGGGTACTCGGGATCGCCGCGGACGATGAGACGGGCGCCCAACGACGAGGCACGAAGCTCCTCGGCGACGACGTCGAAGGCGAGGGCGGCGCGGCGCCAGCGAACGACATCCTCGAGGTCCGCCGCGCTGATGCGGGCCCAGTCGGCGTCGGAGGAATTGGGGAGATCTTGCGGGCCTAACAATTCAAGAAGATCCCAGGCACGGCGGGGCGGGGTTTCGATATTTAATCGAACGGCCCAACGCTGACGCTCGGTCCAGGGGACGGGCACGGTTAGAGCAATTCCTCGTTGAACGGCTTTGAGGAATACAGCAGCGGGGTCGCGGATCTCGGGGTTACGGATTTTGACGGCAACGGAAGGGTGGCTCGAGGATGACCGGAATTCGCGAGGGCGTCGACGCGACGGAAAAGCTCGCTATTAGTGGTCAGGCTGCGCCATTCAGATGGGATGCGTCCCGCCGCTACAAACAGCTTTACGGCGTCGGTTTCCAACACCGCCGCCATCCGCCGTAGAATTTCATCCTCCGCCGGAGGATTCCTCTTTCCGGTCAACACCTTCGACAAGAAAGACGGATCAAGCTTCGCTTGGCGGCACAATTCCCTTAACCCTAAGCCGCGACGCGCCATCGCGTCGACCACGATCCGGGAGAACGGAGGGAGGACGCTCATTTGAATTTGATGTACTCCAGACGCTTCTCGGCGGTGCTTCTTTCCTTGTGGTCGGGGAACTCCTCGATGAAGCGCTCCAAGGACTGGCGCGCGACCGGCCAGTCGCGGTTTTCCATGGCGACCTGGGAGAGGCGCATGAGCCCCCTCGAGGTGTATGGGCCCGTCGAGTAGTCCGTGAGGAGCTGGGTGAGGGCTTCCTGGGATTTCGCGTACTCGCCGCGCTGGAAGTAGACGAGGCCGACGTAGTAGTCGGCGGCCGGAGCCCAGGACGCGGAGGGGTTCTTCCTCGCATAGACCAAGGTATCCGAGAAATTGAAGTGATTGCTGGCGTACCAGTAGGTTCCGTACAGCACGGCGGCGACGAATATCCATTTTTTCAAGCGACGGCCTCCATGGGGTTCAAGCCTGACCGCAGGCGGTCGAGGCCGCGCAGCGAGGCGGCTTCCAGAACGTCGGAGGCCCCCACCGCGTCGTGCTGCGATAGATCGGCGATCGTGCGGGCCACGCGCAGGACGCGGTCGAGGGCGCGTGCGGAAAGCGAGGTCTTGCGTTCGGCGGCGGCCAGGGCGTCGAGCGCGTCCGGAAGCACGCGGGCGCCGCGACGGAACGCGGCCGCGTCGACGAAGGCGTTGAGCGGCGAGGCAGACGCGGCCCACCGCGCCCGTTGGCGCTCGCGCGCGGCGGAGACGCGCGCGCGCACGACCGCAGAAGGCTCCCCCGCCGAGGTCGCGGCCGCCCAGTCGCCGAACGCGACGGACGGCGTCTCGACCTGCAGGTCGATGCGGTCGATCAAAGGCCCCGAGAGGCGGGCCAGGTAGCGGCCGATCTCCGTGGGAGCGCAGACGCAGGTCTTGCGCGGGTGGCCGCGCCAGCCGCACGGGCACGGGTTGGCCGCCGCCACGAGGGTGAAGCGCGAGGGGTACTCCACGGTCTCCCGCGCGCGCGCGATGCTGACGCAGCGGTCCTCGAGAGGCTGGCGCAGGGCCTCGAGGGCCGGCCGGGAGAATTCGGCGAGCTCATCGAGGAACAGCACGCCGCCATGGGCCAGGCAGACCTCCCCCGCCCGTGAGGAGGGGCCGCCGCCGATCAAGGCGGCCGCGGAGCAGCCGTGATGCGGAGCCCGGAAGGGGCGCTCGCGCACGAGGCCCGGGGTCACGCGGCCGCAGGCCGACTGCACGAGCGTGACCTCGAGGGCCTCATCGTCGGTCATCGGCGGGAGTATCCCGGGCAGGCGGCGCGCGAGCATGGACTTGCCCGTGCCGGGCGCGCCGACGAAGAGAAGGTTGTGTCCGCCGGCCGCGGCAAGCTCGAGCGCGCGCTTGGCCACGCCCTGGCCCCGCACATCGGACAGATCGGGAATAGAAGCCTCGGAAGATCGAGCCTGAACGATCTCCGCGCGCGCCCGGGGCGGGGCTCCGCTCACACGCTCGGCCGCCTCGCGCAGATCGGTCACGGGCAGCGCCTCGATGCCGGCGGCGCGAGCCTCCTCGGCGTTGGCTTCCGGCACCATGATCGCCTTAAAGCCCGCGGCCTTGGCGCGCGCCGCCATCGCGAGCACGCCGGGCACCGGCTGGACGCGTCCGTCGAGCGAAAGCTCTCCCACCACGCACCAGCTGCTCATCCAGTCGCCGCCGGCGACCTGTCCGGAGGCAGTCAGAAGGGCCAGCGCGATCGGCAGCTCGTAATGGCTGCCCTGCTTGCGGGGACGCGCCGGCGACAGATTCACGGTCACGCGGCGGTTGGGCATCGCGTAGCCGGAGTTGCGCAGGGCCGCGGCCACCCGCTCCCGCGCCTCGCGCACGGCGTCATCGGGAAGGCCCACGGTCGTGAAGTTGGGCAGGCCGTTGGCAAGGTCAAGCTCGACGAGGACGGGATAGCCCTCGACGCCCTTCAGCCCCATGGCATGCACGCGGGCGAGGCTCATTCGAATCCCCCCCGGGGCGAGATCTCGACGGTGAGCCGCCCGTCACCGGACTCGACGGACAGCAAGGTCAGAGACGGGTCACGACGCAGGAGCCGCGCGGCCATGTCATCTATCTTCATCCCGTTGAGGAACACGCGAATGATCACGCTCCCGTCCTCGTCCCGCCAGACTCCCAGATACGCTCCCGACACGCCTTCGATGCCGCGCACGGCGCCGAGGAGGGATTTAAGGCGGGCCAGGTCGCCGCCGCCCACGACGAAGATGGCGCCTTCGGAGCGTCCGCCGAGAGAGCGCTTGATCTCCGCGACGACCTTGGACGCCGCTTCCTCGCCGGCGGTGTCGAGGGCTTTGCCGCGGGCCGCCGAAGACGAAACATCGAGCACGGACGCGTCGGACTGGGTTTGGGCGACGGGGGTCGCACTCTTGACCTCGTACTGGTCGGCGATGAGGGTCGCGCGGCCCCGCCACGTCCGGGTATCCGGGTCGAGCTCGGCGCTTGCGGATGCGGCGGCGACGAGCATCCAATCGGCGCCCAAGCGCTTGGCGCCCGCGATGAGCGCAGCCGGATCCCTCCCCTTGGCCAGGAACTCGTTCAACGAATCACGGCCGTCGATGGCCGTCATCCCGTAGGCGGACAGGCCGCGGCGCAAAGCGTCGGCGGCGGGCCCAACGCCGAGATCGAGTATGCCCTGCGGCTCCGACACGAGCAGCAGCACGCGCGGCTCCCGCGAGGAGAAGCCGGTCGGCCGCAGGAGGCCTTCCTTGTCCAGGGCGAGCAGGAACTTCACGAAGCGGAGCTCGACGACGCCCTGGCCTTTCTTGAAGCGCGCGCGTCCGGTGAAATCGGCGGCGCGGTCGCCGAACGCCTGCACCGTCTTGACGTACGCGGGGGTGCCGGGCGCCAGGAACAGGCCGACCGCGTCCTTCACCACGATCCGGCGCGCCTCCTCCAGCGTCGGCGCGGAGACGGCGATGGCCGCGCCCTCCTTCGTGAGGCCGGGCTTCATGCGCCCGAAGGAGCAGGCTCCAAGAAGCAGCGTCGCCAGGAAAACGCCGAGCGTCCTCATCATACGGCGGCCTCCCGCTCGCGGCCGGCCGCGGGGATGACGAAATGGAAGGTGGTGCCCTTGCCGAGCTCCGACTCGAGCCAGATCTTGCCGCCGTGCTTGTCGACGACCTCGCGTGCGATGGCGAGGCCGAGGCCCGTGCCGGGCGCGTTGACCTCGGAGCGATTGCCCGCGCGGTAGAAGCGCTCGAACACCTTCTCGCGGTCATCTAAAGGTATGCCGATCCCATCATCGGATACGGAGACCATCACGAACTCGCCCTTGTCCTGCAGCCGCACGCGCACGCGCCCGCCGGGATGGGTGAACTTGATCGCGTTCGACACGAGGTTGTCGAGGACCAGGTGCATCCAGCGCTCGTCGCCCAGGGCCTTGGGCAGCACGCCCGGCGCCTCCGAGGTCAAGGTCTTACCCGCCTCGGCGGCCGCGGGCTGATGGTTCTCCACCGACTCGAGCGCCAGCCGGCCGAGGTCGAAAGGCCCCAGCTCCATCTTCGCCCCGCCCTCCAGGCGCGACAGGTCGAGCAGGTCGGAGACGAGCCCCGACAGCCTTTTTGACGCAGCCTTCGCGATGGTGAGGAATTTCATTTGTTGTGCGTTGAGCGGTCCCGTGTCGCCTTCGAGCATGACGGTCAAAAAACCCGAGATCGTGGTGAGCGGGGTCTTGAACTCATGGCTGACGGTCGACACAAACTCATCCTTCATACGATTGAGGGTGGCTAATTGTTCCGCGGTTTTGGCCAAACGGCGGTTCAAAATGGCGGTTTCCACGATGATCGCGGCCTCCTCCGCGATGATGGACACCAGCGCGCTCTGCTCGTCGGAGAATGCGTCCTTTTTCTTGCTGCCGACGCGCATGACTCCGATGCAGCGATCCTCCAAAATGAGAGGCACGACCATGAGCGAGTGAACCTTCCACATTTTGGCGTACTGGGCGATGGCCTGAGGGTCGTCCTGGGCGTCACCGGTGATGAACGGGCGGCGCGTCTTGAATACTCTTACGGATGAGGACCGCTCGTCGCTCAGCGCGAGGCGGTACAGAAGCTCCTCTCCCTCGAGGCCCATCGCGCCGGGCTGCGTCACGAGCTCGCCGGTCGCCTCATCGAGGATCAGGAACGCGACCAGGTCCGCCTCGAGCGACCGAGCCACGATCGAGACGACCGCGGCCAAGGTCGAGGGCGCCTGCGCCGCGCGCGAGCTCAGCGCCCCGGCCACGTCATGCAAGGTCTTGATCTCCTTCGACTTCTTGATCAGGCGGTCCTGGGCCGCGCTGAGCTCGTCCATCGCGGCCGACAGCCCGCCCTGGAGCTTTTCCCGCGAGGTGGAAAGATCCGCCAGCCCCGCGGCCAGGGTCGCGGCGGAGCGCAGCGCCACCGTCGCGAGCTCGAGCCGGGACTCCAAGGCTATGCATTCTTCCTTCGGATCGGAGCACACCGCGAGCACCACGCCGGCGCCGCGCTCATCGCTCCAGCCGGCGGCCGTCGCCGCGCTGAAGCCATGTTGGGCGAGGCCGCGTGTCAGCTCATCCCCCTCACCCGCGCTGCCTCCAAGGCTCCAGGACGAGCGCCCGGACGCGGCTGCGAGCGCCAGCAGGCCCCGGTCGAAGCGGAACGAGGACAGCTCAAGGCGCGCCCACGGCCCGCCGCGGTGCGCGAGCAGCGCCGCGCTGCCATCGGGGCGGCGCAAGAACGCGGCGAAGCTGAGGTCCGGCTGGCGCCGGTGCAGGGCCCCGAGCACACGGCTCGCGGCTTCCTCAAGAACGTGACCCGGCCGGCGCACGGCAGCGTCGAGGTCGAGCGCCTCGGCGGCGAACTTCCGAAGATCCTCGAGCTCCGCGCGCAGCGCGCGCGCCTCGCGCTCAAGCGGCAATATCTTGCGGAACGAGCACCACCACCACAGCCCGGCCGCCGCGCAGAGCGAGGAGAGAACGCCGACGACTGCCGCGGCGCCTGTCATTTCTCGAAATCGAGGTGCGCGTTCACGTAGTGGGACGCGATATGCAGCTGGGCATGCGGGACCCAGCCGGTCGCGACCCCGGAGCTGTCCAGGATATGGCGCACCGCGTGGCCGAACTCGTTGGCGCGGGGAGCCAGCGGCGAATCGGGGCCGGGCCCGACGATGAGCGCGCGCGTCACGCCCGCGCGATGGCACATGTCGGCGATCTGGAAAGGCACGCCGACCTGCTGCATCGCGTCGTACGTCTCCACCAGCGCGATGGTGTACGTTCGGGTGAACCCGTTCTTGGGGCCCAGATCGAAGAACATCTTGGCGGCGTAGGCCCCGAGCCCCTCCTGGCCCTTCGGCACGATGATCGCCAGCGGCGCCGAGCCGGCCGGCGCCGCGAGCGGCGTGAACGCCGTCCCGGCCGTCGACACGGGCGGCGCCTCCGAGCCGATGGTGATCGGCTCATAGATCAGCCGAAGCATGTCCATCAAAGGCGCGGGCTGGCCGGCGGCCGTGCGCATCTGACGCAAGGTCGCGAGCCGCTTCGTCCACAGCGAAAGATCCTGATAGCCCCACTGCGTCAGCTTGTCCGAGATCTGGCCGATCTCATCGCCGCTGAGCTGCGCACCGACACGGTCAGCCACGGCCGCGACGAGGTCGCGTTGCACGTTCGGGCTCGGGATCTTGAGATCGACCGACCAGCCCTTGGAGAACGTGAACTTCAGCGCCTCCTCGAGCGTGCCGAGCGCCTTCGGCGGGTACATCGAAGTGATGACGACCTGCAGGCTTCGGTCGAAGAAGGACTTGAACAGCTTGGCGAGGACATCCTTGTTTTGGTCCGTGACGGCCAGAAGGTGGATGTCGTCGACGAAGATCGACTTGGAGTCCGCGACCTTCTTGTCGATCTCCGCCATGGTGCCGCGCGCGATGGCGGCGCTCACCGCCCGCGACAGGCGCGCCCCCGAGGTCACCATCATCGACGCGGTCCCCAGGCCCTTCGACATCGAGCCCGCGATCGCGAACATGAGATGCGACTTGCCCGTGCCCGGCACGCCGTACAGGAAAAGCGGATTATACATCGAGCCGGGAGAGGTCACCACGGACATGGCCGCCGCATGCGCGAAGCGGTTGTACGCGCCGACGAGCAAGGTCTCGAACGTCCAGTCCGCGCGCAGCTCATCGGTCAGCACCATCGAGGCAGCGAGCGCGGCGGCGGGAACGGGCACGGGCGCTGCGGCCGCCGGATCGGCCGGGGCCGGCGTGGCCATGCGCACCTCGGTCGGCGGCACCGCCGCGACCGCGGCGACCGGTTGATTCGCCTTCGGCGAATCTATGGGTGCGAATGTCGGCATCGCCGGTGCCGGTGGGGGAGGCGTCATGACCGCCTCGGGCCCGATCGAGATCAAGGGCTCCTTCGCGGCCGGCGGCATCGGGATCGGCGGCAGGATGTCGCGCGGCGGCGGCAGCTCCGACGCCGACGGTATGCCCAAGGTCACCGGAGGCGGCTGATTAGCCGGCGGCGGCGGCGGCGCAAGCACCGGCATCGCTGGCATTGCGGGCATCGCCGGTATGCTCGGCATCTCGGGCAAAGCCGCAGGGGCCGGAGCCGGGGCGGGAATCGGCGCCGGAGCCGGCGCTGGGATCGGAGCCGGCGGCGCGGCGACAGCCTGCGGCTTCGGGGACATCTTGCCGAGCCAATCGTTCAGCTTCTCGCTCACCTCGGGCGTGACCTTGTGCAGCACGAAGCTGAGATTGAATTCCTCGCCGTCGAGCGGCGTGGGACGGCCGCACAGCGCCCCGAATTTCTTAAGCACCGCGGCGACGTCCGCGACCCCGCCGCGCAGCAGAAGAAGATGCCGCAGGGGGTCCTCGGCGTTCGGCGAAGGCCGGATCTCCCAACGATCCATCAGCCCTCACCCGGGAGCAGCATCATGTCCACGATGATGTCCACGGCGGTGGATTTTTTCTGCGCGTCCGCGGGCGCCACCGCGCGGAACAGTATGTTCGCGCGCGAGCACGCCTCGCTCAATTCATCGACCTTCGTCGGCGACCAATCCTCGACGACGGCCAGGATAGCGGACGCCTTGACCTGCAAAGCCTTCTGCAGCACGGCGTTCGGATCGCTCGAAGCCGTGACCTCATGAGACAGCACCTCGCGCAGAAAGATCGGCTTCTTCGAGATCGTCCGCGCCGCCTGGCTCAGGAACACGGCGCAAGAGATCTTCACCTCGGAGCAGGAGCTCGTATAGATGTAGGCCACGCGGCGGATCTGCTCCTTGGGCGTGTCCGCCGGGAGCGCTTCGATCGGAGTGGCCGCCACGTTGGGCCCCGGAGCGGGCACGGCCGTCGGCCCGGGCGGAGCCTTCGGCGGCTCCTCGGGTTTCGGAACAGGAGGCTTCACGGCCTCGGGCGGCTTCACCGGCTCCGGCAGCTTCACCGGCTCCGGCGGCTTCACCGGCTCCGGCGG
>CAZIBN010000037.1:0-26059 GCA_964537395.1 uncultured Elusimicrobia bacterium | reverse complement strand
GCTTCACCGGCTCCGGCAGCTTCACCGGCTCCGGCGGCTTCACCGGCTCCGGCGGCTTCACTGGCTCCGGCGGCTTCACCGGCTCCGGCGGCTTCACCGGCTCCGACGGCTTCACCGGCTCCGGCGGCTTCACTGGCGCGGGAGGCTTAACGGCCGCGGCTGGCGGCATCGGTATATCGACGGGCGGCTGGGTGAAGAGCTCGATCGGATTCGGGTTGGGAAGCTTCGCCGCCGGCTTCGGGGGCTCGGGCTTCTTCTCCGCCGGCTTGATGAACCCATCGCGCGGCGCAAGCTCGATGCTCGGCTGATTCGCCTTCGGCGAATCAACTGGTGCTGCTGGCGCCTTCGGCGGATCAATAGGTACGGCTGGCGCCTTCGGCGAATCCACAGGCGCTGCTGGCGCCTTCGGCGGATCAATAGGTACGGCTGGCGGCTTAGGCGGTTCGATCGGGGCCACCGCCTTCGGCGGCGGAGGAATCTCCGCCTTTGGCGGCTCTGCCTTCACGACTTCAGGCTTGGGGGCGGGCTCCTCGGGCTTCGGCGCGATCGGCTCGACGCCGCCCATATCCGTTAGGATCGCGTCCAAGTCCGAAAGGATGGACTCGATATCCTCGGGATGATCCTTATTGGGCTCGTCCGCCATCTCAGACGCCGCCAACCGGAAGGCCCTTCAGGCGCAGGGCCACGTCCTCGGAATTAGTGGCCTCCTCGAGGACGGCCTTGTCGTCGATCTTCCCCTCGCTGTACAGGCGAAGAAGGTCCTGATCGAAGGTATGCATGCCGTAGTACTCGCCGGCCTCGAGGGTTTTACGAAGCTCGGAGGTCTTGCCCTCGAGCAGGTTCCGGCGCACCAGGCTGTTGGCGATCATGATCTCGGTCGCCGGGAAACGCCCCTTGCCGTCCTTGGACAGCACCAGGCGCTGGCCGATGACGCCCTTGAGGCAGTTCGCGAGCTGCTGACGGACCTGCGTGTGCTGGTGCGCGGGATGCGCGTCCACGATGCGGTCCACGGTCTGCACCGCGTCGAGCGTGTGCACCGTCGACAGCACGAGGTGGCCGGTCTCGGCGGCTGAGATCGCGGCCTGCATGGTCTCGAGGTCGCGCATCTCGCCGATGACGACGACGTCGGGGTCCTGCCGGAGGATGTGCTTGAGCGCCGAGCCGAACGAGTGCGTGTCGAGCCCGACCTCGCGCTGGACGATCGTGGATTTCGCGTCGGTATGATAAAACTCGATCGGGTCCTCGATCGTGATGATGCGATACTGCTGCGTATTGTTGATGTGGTGCAGAAAGCTGTTGAGCGTCGTGGTCTTGCCCGCGCCCGTGATGCCCGTAAAGAGGATCAGCCCCCGGCTTTCGGCGGCGAGCTTGGTCAGCGCTTCGACGGGAAGGCTCAGCTCCTCGAAGGTGCGCAGCTTCATCGGAACGACGCGCAAGGTCAGGCCGAGCGTGCCCTTCTGGCGGTAGACGTTGACGCGAAAACGGGCGAGGCCGTCGAGGCTGTAGGCGAGGTCGAGCTCCATCGTCTTCTCGAACTCCGCGGCCTGCTCCTTGTTCATGAGCTGGTAGGCGACGGTCTTGATGTCCTCGGCGGACATCTTCTGCAGATTGGTGGCCAAGACCATCGCGCCGTGATAACGCAACGCCGGCACGGAGTCGGCTTTAAAATGAATATCCGAGATGTCCTTCTGGACCATCAACGTCAGGAGGTTCTTAATGTCGATCGCCATATTTATTTAAGGGTACTCTCTAATTACTTCTATTCCTCTTAGCGTCAGCCAATCCGCGACCAACGGGCTGAGGATAGCTGTCCCCGGGATTGTAAGGCTCAGGCCGCCCGGCGTCAACCTCTTTTTTATGTCGTATTCGGACAGGAAGACCCGGCCCGCCGGACCCGTCGCGTTCCACAGACGCGCGACCGCCGCCGCCGGCTTGGCCTTGGCCAAACCGGCGACGATGATGTCGATGAGATCGTCGCGCGTGAGCACTTCGAAGCCCGTCTAACGCTCTAATTTAATGGCGATACGATCCAGGTACTTCTCGAGGTCATCGTGCGGGCGCGGGATCACGTGAACCGCGACCAGCTCCCCGACCTTCTGGGCGGCCGCGGCGGCCGCGTCGACGGCGGCGCGCACGGCGCCGACCTCGCCCCGGCACAACGTCGTGCACAGGCCGTTGCCGACCTTCTCATAACCGATGAGCCGGACCTTGGCGGCCTTCGCCATGGCGTCCGACGCCTCGATCATGCCCGTGAAACCCTTCGTCTCCACCAATCCCAGCGCTTCGCGAATCTCAGCCATATTCCCCCTTACTCCGGATCGTGTCCGCCGAGAGCCTCGCGGCCCTCGGCGCCCGTCTCGAGCACGGCGTTGCAGTGCGTGCAGCGCCGCGGCGTGGTGTAGGTCCGCTGACATTCGTCGTCCTCGGGCCACCACTCCTCAAAGAACATCTCCACCTTCTTGTGGCACTTGAAGCAGAACTTCTGCATCCCCGCCCCGCACCCCGCGCAGAACTTCGGCAGCGGCTGGTCCTTGTGCGTGTGCATGATCGCCGCGCAAGCCCCGCACTGCAGGTCGATGTTGATCTTATACTTCGGCGGCTGGTCCTTATCTTTCTCTTTCGCCATATCTATCCTCGATAATCGGTGTCAGGCTTTCACATTCGCGCAATTCGTCCGAGTATTGCGCGAATGTGAAAGCCTGACACCCTCTAATATCCTTTTCCTTCGGTCTTTGCGTCGGTGACGATAGCGATGCTGGCAGACGTTCCTAGGCGGGTCGCGCCGGCGGCGATCATGTCGGCGGCGATCTTCGCGTCGCGGATGCCGCCCGAGGCTTTCACGCCCATCAACGGGCCGACGGTCTCGCGCATCAGCCGGACGTCCTCGACAGTGGCGCCGCCGCCGCCGAAGCCGGTCGAGGTCTTCACGAAGTCCACTCCCGCCTTTTTGGCGGCGACGCAGGCGCGCACCTTCTCCTCATTGGATAGGAGCGAGGTCTCCAGGATCACCTTGAGCACCTTGCCGCGCGTGGCCTCGCGCACGGCCTTGATGTCGTCGTAGACCACGATGTCGTTGCCGCTCTTGAGCGCGCCGATGTTGATGACCATGTCGATCTCATCGGCGCCGTTGGCCATCGCGTCGCGCGCCTCGATGGCCTTGACAGTCGGGGTCGTCGATCCAAGCGGAAAGCCGACGACGGTGCAGACCTTCACGCCCGAACCGCGCAGCAATTGCGCAGACAACGCGACATAGGACGGGTTCACGCACACCGAGGCGAAGCAGTAGGTCTTAGCCTCTTCGCAGAGCTTGCCGATCTCATCCTGGGTCGCGTTGGGCTTGAGCAAGGTGTGGTCCACGTAGCGCGCGGTGTCGGAACCCTTCTTCGTGGGCTTGCACACGGACACGCGGTCCGCGCCGGCCGCCTGGATGATCCTGGCGTCCACATGAGCGTCCTCATCGTCGTCGTCATGGGCGGCCTTCGGCGGAAGCGCCGAGAACTGGCCCTTAGCCGGAACCGCAGGCGCAGCGCCCCAGGAGGCGGCGCTGCCGAACACCTTGCCGGCGCTGCCGAACGAAGTCTTCACCTCGCCCTTCAACGCCTTGGGGCCGTTCTCGCATTCGCACTTATTGGCCTTAAGGAAGCCCTTGGCGGCGAGCGCCTTCACGACTTCTTCCACCACGTTTCTCAATTGAGCTTCAGTCATATTTTTTTACCTTCCCACCCGACGACACCGAGTCCACGATCCCAACTATCACGGTCCGGATAGGCGCCTTCTCATCGTGCAGCACGCTTCTCGCCGAGCCGCCTTCGTCCATCACGAGCACGATCGAACCCGGCCCGGCCCCCGTCGTATACTCGACGGCCATGATCGCGTCGCCCGTGTGCTCCTCCGTCAGCGGATCGATCGGCCGCACGAGGAGCAGGCGCTTGTCGCACAACGAGCAGTGCTTGCGAGTTCCCCACACGTTTCCCACGACCTCGGCGACGAACATATTATGCCTTCCCCAATATTGCGGAGAAGTCATGCGCTCTATTCACAACCCAACTGTCGTTGACGACAGTCGTCGCGCTTGCGGTCGTGAAATTATTTCGCATGACGAAAATCCTTGACCTGGTGGCCGTCCACGATCCCGACGACGGCCGCATCCACCGGGGGAGCGTCCTTGAAGGCGACGGCCGCGTCGCGCGAGGCGACCCAGAAAACTTTTTCCGACGAGCCCGCGCCGACCGCGTCCGCGGCCACAATCGGATCGCCGACGGGTGATTCGTCTTCCCAACGCAGCGGCTGGATCAGGAGCATCGTCTTGCCGTCGAGCGCCGGCTCCTGGCGGGAGCAGAACACGCGGCCGATGACACGAGCGAGCTTCATTTGCCCTCTCTCCACTGCGGATCCTGATCGGCGTTGTATTCGCGACGCGCGATCCGTGAAACTTCCGGCTTGAGATAGTCGAAGGCCGACTTAAAATCCCCGCCCTTGTCCTTGAGGCCCTTGAGCAGGAAGTAGGTGAACAGGCCGTGCCCCTTCTCTTGATAGCTGCTGCTGATCTGGTCGCCAGCCGAGGCGGAGAGCACGGTCACATTGCCGGTCACGGCCGCAGTCTGAACGCTCACCAGCGGACGCGCGCCCTTGGCAAGCACCGATCGGCCTCCCGCGCCGGAGAAGCAGGAGTCCATCGCGACCAGTACGCGCTTTGCGGGTAGCTTAGCGAGTTGCTCATAAAGCTTCTTGATCGGATAGCCCGTTTCGGCGATGTAGGTCGGATCGCCATCGAAGGGGACCAGGTAGGCGTCGCCGCTCTTGGCGTTGGGCGCGCCGTGGCCCGAGAAGTAGACGAATACCTCGTCGCCGGCTTCGACGCGATTGGGCAGCCAGCGTTCGAAGTATTTCTCGAAGTCCGACTTGGTTGCGCGGTCGTCGATGAGCAAGGCGAGGTTAGCCTCGGGCACGCCGAGCACGCGCTTGAAGTATTCGGCCGCGAGCTTCGCGTCACCGGATGCGAAGTCGGCGCGCGGCAGATTCTCGCGGTAGCGCTCCACGCCGATGACGATCGCGTGGCGACGGGCGGACACGGCGCGCGCGGCGGGGAGCTCGTCAAGGTCGCTGCGGGCGATCGAGGTCGCCGGCGGCATCGCGGCCGGCGCGGCCGGCGCGAACGACGAGGCCGCCGGGGTCGGTCCGGCAGACAGCGAGCGCGGCGCCGCCGACGCGGGGGTGGCGTTCGAAAGGGCGAACCAATGCCGGTCATCAGAGCTCATGCCGCTCTCGGAGATAAGGTATAGATTAGCGCGGTCCAGAGCGGCTTTATCGACCCGACGCCCGCTCGTTTTGTCCTGATCGAGCTTCGCGCGCGCGGGCTGGCCGGGCCGGAAATCGCGTATCAACTGATCCACCAGGAAATGGGCCCCGATTTTCGCCGGCGCGCCCTGCGATGAACCTTGCCACAGGAGATCTCCGCCGTAGGCGGAGTACGCCTGAATTTCGTCGTTCGAGAAAATCGTCTTCGTGGGGTGAACAATCCGCAGGACAAGGTCGCAACCCGTCGTGTCCGAGTGCTCCTGAGTGAGAAGACGGAATGAACGGGGGCGCGCCAACTGCCACAACAAGGAAAAAAAGCCCGCGTCGCGGATGGTCGCCGCGCACAGCGCGGGATCGTCCGCGCTCACGCCCGCCGATCCGATCTTGGGGACCTGCCGCACCTGGCCGGGCACGCCGGCCAGCATCGGCGTGGTGACACATCCGGTGCTGCCGAGAAGCCCTAGAACCAAGCAGCAAGATAAGATCCTGTTCATTTTGAGTAGCCCTCGATAGCATGAACCTTGGCCAGGCGCCCGCTGTGGCGTCCGCCTTCGAACGGCGTGCCGAAGAACACCTTGAGGATCTCGGCGTGGATCAGCTCGCCGTGCGATTTGCCGCCGATGCAGAGCACGTTGGCGTCGTCGTGCTGGGCGGCCATGCGCGCGGAGACCGAGTCGTAGGCCGCGACCGCGCGCGCGCCCAGGACCTTGTTGGCCGCCATGCATACCGCGCCGCCGAAGCCGTCGATGAGCACGCCCTTGTCGAACTGGCGGGAGACGACCGCCTCGGCAACGAGCTGGGCGACGTCCGGATAATCCACGGCCTCGGTCGAGTGGCAGCCGAAGTCGGAGACCTCGTGGCCGAGCGCCTGGATCGTCTTGATGATGAAGGCCTTGGCCGCGAAGCCGCCGTGATCGCTTCCGACGACGACTTTCATCTTATTTGCCCACCGTCGCGAGGAGCTGGGGATCGGCCTGAGGGATGACGACGTGGCTGACGATCAATTCCTTCTTGATGGCGTTGATGCCGGCCGCGATGGCGGTGCGCACGTCGCCGACCTCGCCGCACAGCGAGAGGTAGCCCTTGCCGCCGCCGACGACGGTCTTCACCTCGATGAGGTGGACGTTGGCGGCCTTGGCCGCGGCGTCGGCGGCGAGCACGGCCGCGATCGCTTCCTTGGTCTCGATGAGGCCGACCGCGCCGAGGACCTCGACGGGCACGCGCTTGTCGAGGGCGGCGACGACCTGGTTATGGACGTTGCGGATGAGGACTTCGTCAACCAAGGTCTTTCCCAAAACCTCGCGGCCGGCGCGCATCGCGCTCTCGACCTCGGCCTGCGCGCCGCTGATGAAGATGACGAGCTTGCCGCGCGCGACGACCGAGGTCTTGACGAGCTTGACCTGCGCCATCTTGACCATGGCGTCCGTCGCCTCGACGCCTTTGGCGAGCGAGGATGTTTCCAGGAATCCGACGGCGAGGTTGGCGAGCATAGTTCTCCTTACGCGATCCGGAAGTATCCGACGAGCGCGCAGTGCAGCGGGCGCGCGAAATGGGAAGCCTTGGTGAGCCCGTCGCCGGTCGGCGTGCCGATCGACATCGTGGCGTAGCCTTCGCCGAGGCCGAGCCCGCACAATGTGGGGCCGTTCTTGACGAAGATGGAGCACTGCATCCTGCGGGCCATCTTGGTGAGGTTGCCGACGTGGGTCGAGTGCATCGCGGCGGTGTGGCGATGGCCGCCTTCGGCGGCGGCGGCGAGGTCGATGGCGGCGTCTACGTCACGGGCGACGGTGACAGGTAAAAATGGCATTAACTGTTCCGTCCAAACCAAGGTGTGGTCGTTGGGAACCTCGGCCCAAAGAAGACGGGCTTCCTTGGGAATCTCCAATCCTATTCCTTTGGCCAGGACCGACGCGTCTTTACCGACAAAGTCACGATTGAGGACTGGATCCTTGCATCCACGACCTCCAACCTTAATAACGAGCTTCACCAACGCCTCGGTCTGAGCCGCGTTGAGCTCGAAGGCTCGAGGATCGCCGCGCATTCCCGCGAGAAAGCGATCGCGGGCGGCGGCGGTGACGATGACCTCCTTCTCCGCCGTGCAAAGGACGTTGTTGTCGAACGACGCCCCAAAGACAATGTCCTGAGCACACTTCGGGAACTCGGCGGTTTCATCCACGACGACAGGAGGGTTGCCCGGGCCGGCGGCGATCGTCTTGCACGTTTTTCCAACGGTCATCGCGACCTTCACGATCGCGGGGCCGCCGGTGACCATGTTCACGCGCGTGTCGGGATGCGCGAGAAGATTTCGCGTGTTGTCCTGCGAGGGCTTCTCGTAGGTCGTGATCAGGCCCGAGGGCGCGCCGGCAGCGACAGCCGCCTCGCACAATAGACGCATGGTCTCGACACACGTCTTAAATGACGCCGGATGCGGCGCGAACACGACGGAGTTCCCGGCCGCGATGATCGAGATGGCGTTGTTGATGATGGTCGCGGCGGGGTTGGTCGACGGCGTGATGGCGGCGACGACGCCGTAAGGCGCGTACTCGACGAGGGTCAGCCCCTTGTCGCCGGTGTAGGCGCGGCTGACGAGATCCTCGACGCCGGGGGTGCGCGTCGCGCACACCAGGTTCTTCTGGACCTTGTCCTGCCAGCGGCCCATGCCGGTTTCCTCGACGGCCATCTTCGCCAAACGTTCGGCGTTCGCGATGGCGGCTTTGCGTATCGCGCGGATGACCTCGCGACGGACCTCTAAGCCAAGGTCCTGGAACGCGGCCTGGGCGCGGATGGCCGTCTGCACGGCCGCGTCCACGGTCGGCTGAACGGGGCCGCCGCAAGACGAGGCTGGCGCCGCCAAGGCGGCGGGACGCTCGGCCACCGCGGTCGAGAGGACCTCGTCTTTCTCCAGGCGCTTGAGCACCTCGGAAACGATCCGGGCGATCTCCTCACTTTGCATAGGCATCCTGATTCTTCTTGAACGCCGTCTTCCCGTTCTGCTCGACCGTGTCGACGATGGCGAAGATCACCGCGTCGACGGGCCGGCCGTCGGTCCTTGTCGTCTGCCTGGCGCTCGATCCCTGCACGATCAAGACGAGCTCCCCCTCGCCGGCGCCGACGGAGTCGACGGCGACGAGGGGGCTGCCCTTCGAGGCGCCGGCCAGATCGACGGGCTGCACCAGCAGCAGCTTCGATCCGACCAGCTTCTCGTCCTTGAGCGTACAGACGACCGTGCCTGTGACGCGGGCGAAGATCATGTTACTTCTTCCGCGCCAGGTGCTCAGGGGAAGAGATCGGCATCTTGCCCTCGAGGTCCGGATGCGGCTGCGGGATGACATGGACGGCGATGAGCTCGCCGACCTTCTGCGCGGCGGCCGCGCCCGAGTCGCAGGCGGCCTTGCACGCGGCCACTTCGCCGCGGAACAGCACGGTCACGAGGCCGGTCCCGACCTTCTCGTAGCCGACGATGCGGACGTCGGCGGCTTTCACGGCGGCGTCAGCGGCTTCGACGCAGGCGATCAGGCCGCGGGTCTCGATCATTCCAAGTGCGTTCATTCTTTTTCTCCTTACGCGATATGTACGACATCCCCGGTTTTGATCCCGGAGGCATTCGCTTCGTCCGTATCGACATGAAATTCCAAGCTGTATTTATCCGAAACGCGAACGACGACGTCTTCAAACACGGTGGATCGCCCCCCGCCGGCGCCGGCGCGAACCCTCACCACCTCGCCTGAGGCGATTCCCAGATTCTTGGCTTCGCTCGGCGAAAAATGCAGATGCCGTTGGGCGATGATGACGCCCTCTTTGATCTCGATCTGCCCGGCAGGCCCGATGAGGGTTGCTCCCACAGATCCTTTGACGTCTCCGGACTCGCGCACCGGCGGCTTGAGCCCGATGGCCATCGCGTCGCTGACCGAGATCTCGATCTGCGTATGGTCGCGATAAGGCGCCACGAGCCGGATCTTTTTGAGGACGCCCTTCGGCCCCTTCACGTCGATCATCTCCTCGGCGGCAAAAAAGCCAGGCTGCTTGATGTCCTTCACCCGCTTGGGCTCGGCCGACGCGCCGAACAAGATCTTAAAGTGTTCCCGCGTGAGATGGCAATGCTTCACCGACACGCCGGCGGGAATATCGAGCTTCGAGCGCTTCATGCGCTTTTCGATCTCGCCGGCGAGGCCCTCGACGAGGGCGGGCGTCATCACGCTTTCTGAAATCCCATGATGCGAAGGAAATCCTTCTTGAGGCTGGCGCCGCCCACGAGCGCGCCGTCCACGTCGGCCTGAGCCATCAGCGAGTCCACGTTCTCCGCGGTGACCGAGCCGCCGTAGAGGATGCGGCAGCCGGCCGCGAAGCCTTCGCCGTGGATCTTCGCGAGCTGGGCGCGGATGAACAGGTGCGCTTCCTGCGCCTGGGCGGGAGAGGCGGTCTTCCCGGTGCCGATGGCCCACACGGGCTCATAAGCGACGACGACCTTCGCCAGGTCGGCCGGCGCGAAGCCCTTGAGCCCGCCCGCGATCTGCGTCTCGAGCACGCGCCAAGTCTTCTGCGACTCGCGCTCCTCGAGGGTCTCGCCGACGCACACGATCGGGATCAGGCCCGCCTTGAGCGCGGCGCCGAGCTTCTTGTTGATCCACTCGTCCGTGTCGCCGAACAGCTTGCGCCGCTCGCTATGGCCGATCAGGACCATGCCGCAGCCGGAATCCTTGACCTGGCCCGCGGAGATCTCGCCCGTGTAGGCTCCGGAGGCTTCGAAGTAGCAGTTCTGGGCACCAAGGCGGACCGGGGTGCCCTTGAGGACCTCGCCCACGACGGTGATCGCGGTGGCCGGGACGAACACGGCGACCTCGCCTGAGGCCGTTCCGGCCCCACTTGCGACAAGCTTCGCAAGCTCGACGGACTGAGCGAGCGTGAGGTTCATCTTCCAGTTACCGGCGAGCAGCGGACGGCGCAAAGGGGATGCCATTTTGTCTCCATTTGTGGCCAATTTGGCCACACTTATCATTTCAAGCGTCGACTTGAATTCTACCCCATGAACCGGGTCATGTCAATGGGAAGTTGGTGCCTGGCCTACCGGTAGTTACAGTGTTGGCGAAGCAGTATCCGGCGAAATACTGTAATTACCGGTAGGCCAGGCACCATATGCGACGGCGCGCTAGAACTGGGAGAGGGGGATGACGGTCTCGCCCATCTTTCCGGGGGAGTACTGGTCGTTCTTGACCGGGTGCTTGCCGCGGCGGATGCGCACGGCGAGGACGTTGACCTTCTTGGCCTCGAGCATATCCTGGTCGCTGTCGCCGAAGAAGGCCACGAAGTGGCCTTCCTGCATGTGCAGGTGCTTGGCCGTCGGATCGGGCGTGAAGATGAAGGAGCGGGGCGAGAGCTTGCGCCACTCCTTCTTCAGCGCGTCGCCGTCGGCGCCCTGGCGCTCGGCCATGATCATGACCCGAAAGCCGAGGCCGCGCAGGGCGCAGGCGATGGCGAACGGGACGTACTTGATCGTCTCCAGGTCGTAGGCGTTATTGAGCGCGGCCCAGAAGGCGGGGCCCTCGCGCTGGACCGCGGCGCCGGAGGCCTTCTCGTAGGCCTTCGCGGAGTTGACGAGCGTGTCGTCGTAGTCGAAGGCCACCGAGAGGCGGCCGATGGTGATGAGGCTGAAGAACAGGCCCCACACGCTCATCATGGCGAGAAGCTTCTTGGCTGTGGTCCAACCCTTCTCGACTTTCGCCCGGGCGTCCTTGAACACCATGTCAGTTCTCCCTCAGCTTGAGGCGCCCGATCTCCGGCGCGGACACCACGCCCTGCTTGCGGGCGCACTCGTTCAACAGGTCGCGCGCGAGCACGCCCGTCGCCTCCGACGAAACGAAGCGGTCAAAGACGGAGTAGCCGTCGCCGCCGCTCGTCAGAAAGTCCAAAGTGGCGATCGTGTATATTTTCGCGTCGTCAAGCGGCGCGCCGCCGACGGAGACCGCGGCGAGGCGCTCGCCGGCGGGCTTCGGGCGATAATACTCGAGGCTCGCGCCGGAGATCTGGGCGATCTTTCCCATGCCGACGCCGTGGTCGAGCACCGCGCGCAGATCGGAGCCCTTAAGGAACAGCTTGACCATGGCGTTGTCGAACGGCATCACGCTGAAGATCGAACGTACCGTCACCGGCCCGGCGGGGAGCTCGGCGCGGATGCCGCCTCCGTTCTGAAGGGCGACGTCCGTGCCCAGGTTTTCTTTATAACAGTCCGTCATCCAGTCGCCCAGCGCGTTCTCGATGTCAGCCTCGCGGCCCATGGCGGCGGGCGCCGTCGCGATGACGGTCTCGAATATCCGGCCGACGGCCTCGGCGTGCCCGGCGACGATGGCCTTGACGGCGGGGTCCTCTCCGATGCGGTCGGGCCAAAGGTCGAGAAGCTCGTCCGACGAGGCGACCACGGCCTTGGTCTCCGGATCGATCTCGAGCAAGGCCCGTCCCGCCTTGACCAGATAGGAGCCCGCCTGCACGATCAAGGTCCCGTTCTCGCCGCGGATCGGACGGCTGAGAAAGGTGTGCGAGTGCCCGCCGACGATGAGGTCGATCCCCGGGACCTCTCGCGCGAGCGTCTGGTCGCCCGCGAACCTCTGATTCTCCCCCTCCACACCCATGTGCGTGACCGCGATGATCACGGTCGCACCCTTCTTTTTGAGCGCCTTGACCGCATCGCGCGCGACGCCCACCTCGCGCCGGAAATCGAGGCCTAGGATGTTCTTCGGAAAGGCGAGGCGCGGCATGTTCGACGTCGTCAGGCCGAAGATCCCGATCTTGACGCCGGCGACCTCCTTGACGATCCAAGGCTGGACCCAGGGCACGATCTTGTTGTCGGCGCCGTAGGTGTTGGCCGAGAGCACGGGCATCTTCATCTTGGCGATCAGCGCGCGCAGGTCTTCAGCGCCCGTGTCGTACTCGTGGTTGCCGATGACGATCGCGTCGTAGCCGATCGCGTTGAACACATCGGCGACGGCCGCGCCCTTGGTCAGATTGCCCTCGGGCGTGCCCTGCCACCAGTCGCCTGCGTCGAGCACGAGCCGGGGGCCGGCCTCCTTGGCGATGAGCGCCGCGAGCACGGCGCCGCCGCCGATCAGGCGGTTCGTCTGGAATTTGTCCGGGCGCGGCATGATCCAGCCATGCACGTCGTTGGTATGATAGACGCGGATCTTGATCGTCTCCGCGGCGGAGGCGCGCGTTCCGATGGCAAGCACCGCGATCAGGACGAAACGGAAAATGCTCATTCGACAAGGCCTCCGGCCAGCGCGTCGCAGGCCTGCTGCATCGCCTCGGCGGCGTTCGACAGTCGCGTCGAGACCGTCTCGCGCTTGAGCGCGTTCGTCAGCGAGAATCCTTCCTGCGCGTCGGAGCGAGTGAGACGGCGCAGACGCTCCGCCTCGCCCGCCCATTTTTTAGCGAGCAGCAGCGCGTCCACGCGGCTCTTGCCCCGGCACGCCGCGGCGGCGGCGAGCGCCACGGCCGCCTCGCGCACGGCCTCGGCGGTCTTGAGCAGACCGGCGTCGGGCTCCAGGCCGTAGCGCACGGCTTCCGAGACGGCCTGCGCCGAGTGCTCGACGGCCTCGCGCAGGGCATAGGAGACGTCGGCGGCGTCGGACTTGGGGAGGCCTCTGAGGCTTTTGTTCGCGATCACCGCGGCCTCCCTCCAGCCCAGCGCGCGCAGGCGCGCGGTGCGCGCGGCCGACAGCGCCGACGGGGCGGGATGGCGGAACCAGGCCGCGGCGGCGGTCGCCGCCGCCACGAGCGTTTCCGTTTGGCCTTTCAGGCTTTCCGCCGCGCTTCTTTTCATCGGGAGCCAGTCTATTAAATTTTCTCGAGGGTCGAAAGCAGGCAGCGCACGCCGCCGCGATCCGTCTCGGAGATCGTTTCGGAGACGAGACGCAGTCCCGCGCCCTCGAAGCGCTCGCGGAACGAGCGCCGATGCGCCAGTTCTTTTTCGTTGGCGTAGCCGTGCGCGAGGATCAGGCGCCGCCCGGGCTTGAGCCAGGACGCGATGCGGGGGAACAGCGCCCCGAACTCGGCCTCGACGCCGGGGCGGTCGAGATAATACAGGACATCGCCTATGATGATGGCGTCAAACGGCGCTTCGGCATCGGGCTCCCAGCTCAGAAGATCGGCCTCGACAAAGACGGCCTGCGGGGCGCGCTTTCGGGCCCGGGCAAGGGCGACGGCTGAGATATCGACCGCCAGGACCCGGGACGCGCGCCGCGACAGCTTTTCCGTGAAATGCCCCTCGGCGCAGCCGACCTCGAGGACCGGCCCGAGGGCCCCGGCCCCGAGCGCTTCGTCCATCGCGGCAAGGCGGGCGGCCTCATAGGGGGTGGTCCCGTAGGAGAACGGGTCCTCGCGCCGCCCGAACTGCCGATTCATCTTGCGGCGGGTCTTATAGGCCTGCCAGGACACCCTCAGAGACGACCAGAGGGTCACCGCGTCCTCCGTCCCAAAAGCTCCTTAAGCCTCTCGGCATCTCGGAAGGACGCCCGGTGGGAGAGCGCGACATAGGCCGGGACATCGGCGCTCGCCGCGACGATTGTGGCCATATTGGCCACGCTCAGCCCCCCCATACGCGCGATGGACGGGCGCATGTACAAGAAAGCTCCCTTCCGGGGCGGAGGCTGGCGCAGGGGGTCAAAAGCCCGGATCAGACCAAGCTCAGCGCACACCTTGTCGCCGAGGGAGGACCACTCGGCCCCACGGGGATGCCAAACGAAGGTCAGCTTACCCCGAGAAGCCTTCTTGAAGAACTTATACATATCGCGCAGGCGATCGGAGCCGGGCTGGAAGGATGGCGGGGACTCGAACAACACGATCTTGGCACCCAAGGCCTCGGCCGCCGCCTTTGTGGCCATCCAGGCCTCATGGACCTCCAGGCTCTCACGGAAGGAGCCGCACATGGCCTGGCGGTTCTTGGGGAGCTTGCGGGAAGACGCCGGAAACCCCCGATCCTCGGGACCGTGCGTGATCGTCCGCAGGGCCTGCAGGGCGGCTTCGCCGCCCGCCGGGATATCCGCGCGCCAGAGGCCCAAGGTCTCAAGCCGGGGAAGACCTTTCCCCGTGTCGGTCTCCACAAAGGACAAGGACTGCCAGTAACGGTCCCGCCCGATGGGGTAGCCAGCGCAACCTACGCGTATCATCCGAAAATATTGAATTCCGGCTCGCGCCGGGGGCGCTTGAGGGTCTCCGGCAGGCGCCGGGACCAGCGCAGGCAGTACCAGGCCAAAGCGAGGCAGGAAAGGCCATAGACGAGCTCAAACAGTGCGAAACGGCTCCACTGGGCGCGAGAAACGAAGGCCCAGGCCTTGGGAGCGTAGAGATTGGCCTCTGGCTCGCCGCCCAGGAGGTCGTAGACCCCCTTGAAAGCGGCCAGCCCGCCCCACCCGGCAAAAATCGCCGCGGTGAGACGGGCCAGACCTGCGATCTTGATCGTCTCCATGGGAGACGTTCCGATCAACGCTTCGAGAACTGGAAGCGCTTGCGGGCTTTCGGCTGACCGGGCTTCTTGCGCTCGACCATGCGGGGGTCGCGGGTCAGGAAGCCGGCGGCGCGAAGAGTCTTCTTGTTCTTCTCGTCGAGCTTGACGAGGGCGCGGGAGATGGCGTGGCGCGCCGCTCCGGCCTGGCCGGAGATGCCGCCGCCGTTGACCTTGAGGATGTAGTCATGGTTCTTGGCGGCTTCGATGATCGCGATCGGCTCGGTGACGTCGCGGATCTGATGCGGAAGGCCGTGGAAGTAGGCCTCGATGGTCTTCTTGTTGACGGTAACCTTACCGTCGCCCTTCGGCAGCAGGCGGCACTGCGCGACGGAGGTTTTGCGGCGGCCGGTGGCCCAGATCGCTTCGTTCTTGCTCATGGTGTCCTTACTTGGCCTTCGGCGCGTTGGCGGCCGAATGCGGGTGCTTGTCTCCGACGTAGATCTTCAGGCGAACCAGCTGCTTGCGAGCCAGGCGGTTCTTGGGAAGCATGCGGCGCACGGCGAGCATCATGACGCGGCGCGAGTCGCGCTCCATCTGGCGCTTCATCGGCATGACGCGCGCACCGCCGGCGAAGCCGGAGTGCGAGAAGTAGAACTTCTGGTCGATCTTATTGCCGGTCAGCTTGACCTGCTTGCAGTTCGTCACGACGACATAATCGCCGCAATCCACGTAATCGGTGTAGGTGACCTTGCCTTTTCCACGAAGTAGATCGGCGGCCTTCGTCGCGATGCGTCCGAGCACAAGGCCCTTCGCGTCGATGTGATGCCAGCGGCGAGTGATCGCCGCCTGGTGAGGGGGATGCATATAGCTGTTCTGAGGCATAGTAATGAATGTTACCAAATTCCCCGACGGGGAACAAGGGGCTTACGAATGTTCTTCAGCGGGTGGACGGGGGGCGTCTCGTGCCGAAGGTTTCGCCGTTGGGCGACTTCCAATAAACCTCGAGCTTGAGCTTGGCTCGGGTATATACCGCGACCCCGACGGGGGTCAAGCGGCCGTCCCCGTCGAAAAGACGCCGGCCGTCCCAATCCGTGAGCTTGAGGCCCCACTTGGCGCTCGCCCCTTTGGACGCGAAATACTCAAGAGCGTCCTGGGTGAGGTGGAAATAGTACTTCTCGTGGCCTTCCTTTGTAAGCAGGCGCCGGGCGGTTTCCTGCCCGCGGCGGGCGGCGGTCCACTGGCGCGTGCCGCCGAACTTCTTCTTCAGATAAGAGAGGGCCTCAGACTCGGACATCCGGATCTGGCCGAGCAGCTGGGCATCGGCCGGCGCCCAGGCCGTCTGGTCCGGCGCCAGGATGCGCCGCGCCCACATCTCCTCGAGCACCGCGGTGCGGTCCTCCGTCGCGATGGTCGGCTCCGCTATCACCGGCGCGTGCCCGCCCAACTCCCCCGCTCGGGCCGAGACGGCCAGCAGCAGGAGGAACGCGAGCTTCACTTGGCGGCGAGGATGCGGGGTAGGACCACGCCGACCTGGTCCATGTACTTCCCCTTGCGGTCGGAGTAGGAGGTCTCGCAGAGCTGATCGCCTCCGAAGAACAACAGCTGGGCGATGCCCTCGTTGGAGTAGATCTTCGCGGGCAGCGGCGTCGTGTTAGAAATCTCGATCGTCAGGTAGCCCTCCCAGCCGGGCTCAAGAGGGGTTACGTTGATGATAATGCCGCAGCGCGCGTAGGTGGACTTGCCCAGGCAGACGGCGAGGACGTCTCGCGGGATCGTGAAGCGCTCGAGCGAACGGGCGAGCGCGAACGAGTTCGGCGGCACGACGCACTCCGGAGCCTTGATGTCGACGAACGCCTTCGAGTCGAAGTTCTTCGGATCCACGACGGTGCCGTGCACGTTCGTAAACACCTTATACTCGTCCGCCACCCGCATGTCGTACCCGTAAGATGATAATCCAAAAGAAATCTTGCCCTTGCCGTCCTGACGCTCGACGAACGGGTCGATCATCTTCTTGGTCTGGGACATCTCGCGGATCCACTTATCGGACTTGATCATCGGGGGCTCCTTCGTCGGTAAGCATTATATCTTTTTCAAGATAATCACTAGTTCCGGAACTAGTGGTTATCAGCAGCGAGCCGTTCCGCCGCGATCTGGCCGGAGAGGCAGGCCGACTCGATCGTCGCCGGGAAGCCGGTGCGGGTCCAGTCGCCGGCGAAGGAGAAGCCGGGCATGCCGGTTCCGGGCTCGGGACGCTTGGCCTCGGAGCCGGGCGTCGGGGAAAGGGTGGCGAAGGGCTCTTTGACGACTTTCTGGCGCGTGATCTTGGCGCTCGCGAATCCCGGCAGGCAAGCGGCAAGATCGCGCGCCGCCGCTTGAAGGATTTTTTCAGGCGAATAGCCGATTTGCTGATGGGCGCCCGATATGACGACGGCCAAAGTCTGCCCCTCTTCTTTTATCCCGTGGATCAATGTTTTGTTAAAAACCCAGTGGGTCTCGGTGCCGAGCATTCCCAAAAAGCGCTCGGTCATCACGGGGCGATCAAGCCTGATCGTCGCGCCGACGATAGGCGCGGGCGTCAAGGTTTCCCAGGGGCCGCGGAGCGCGGCGGGAAGGTCCAGCTTCTTTAGATCCCACGGCGGCAAGGTCGAGACGACATGACCTGATTCAAAACGCGAGTCCATATCCGTCACGATCCCGCGCACGCGCCCCCCCTCCTCGATCAGGCTCGCGGCCTTCGCGTTCGAGATCACGCGTCCGCCGCGGGCTTCGATATGATCGCGCGCCGCGTCGGTGTAAAGCTCGGAGAGGCCGGTCTTCGCCAGCGCGAAGCGCGAGGACTCGCGGCCGGTGAAGAACATCGTGCGCAGGGCCTGGATGAAGCCCGCGGCGGAGGCCACCTCGGGCTTGTCGTTGAGGATGCCGATCGCGGCGGGGTCGAAGAAGCGGGTCTGGAAATTGGCGGAAAGGCCGAGCGAGGTCAGCCACTGCCGCACGGTCATCTTTTCGACCGCCTCGGGGATCGGGCCTGATTTCATGGCCTTGAGCGCCCAGTCGAAAGCGATGAGCGCCGACTTCTCTCTCAACGATACGCCCTTGAGGCCCAGCAACCCGGCGGCAAGATGCAACGGAGCCGGCAACCACGAGGGGCAAGACAACTGATCGCGCTTGCCGCCAGCCTCGGCGTAATCCACAACGACATCGTGATAGATGTCGAGCTTATGCTCCGTTCCGATCGTTTTTAAAAAGCGCCGGGTCGCTAAGTAGCATCCCATGAACAGATGCTGGCCGTTGTCTATGTCGAGGCCGTTCTCGCTGAACGAATAAGCTCGTCCCCCGAGATGGGGCTTCTTATCGAGCACGAGGACCCTTTTCCCCTTTTCAGCGAGCGCGACGGCGCAGGACAGCCCGGCGAAGCCGCCGCCGAGCACGATGACGTCGGGCTTCTCAGATCCCATGGCAGTACAGCCACGCCTTGAAGCCAAGCGCCAGCTTCCGATAGCCCGGGAGGCTCGTCTTCTGGAACAGGACGCGGAACTCCTGGGCCTTGATCTCGTCGAGCAGGCCCTCGTAGACATGGGCCATGACCTCGGCGGGCAGAAGGCCCGGCCGGTCGCGGAAATCCACCATGTTGCGAGCGCGGGCGTAGTAGCCTTTCGCGCGCTTGTACTGCCCGACCATCAACCGATCGAACGCCGGCCCATGATCACGAAGGACGAGGCGGTCGACCGAGTAGCCGGCGTCGCGGATGTCGGCAAGCGGCAGATAGACGCGGCCGATCTCCAGATCGGCGCCGACGTCGCGGATGATGTTGGTCAATTGGAAGGCGTAGCCGAACGTCGTGGCGAACTCATGCATAGCCTCACGGCTCGTATGCGTCCAACCAAAAATATATATGCACATGATCCCGACCGAAGACGCCACGCCGCGCATGTAGCTCTCGAGATCGGCGATCGTCTCGTAGCGCGTCCCATCGAGGTCCATCGCGCAGCCGCGGATCATCTCAAGGAAAGGCGCCTTCGGCATTTTATAAACGGCGATAGGGTCCAGGAGGCCGCGAGAGATCTCGTGCGTCGGCGCGCCTTGATACAGCCGCTCGATCTCCTCGCGCCAGAAATCAAGCTGGCGACGCGCCTCGTCCTTCGGGAGCCCCTCATCGACGATGTCGTCAATCAGGCGGCAGTACGCGTATACGGCGGACAGCGCCTCGCGCTTGGGCTTGGGAAGGAGCAGGAAGCCCAGGAAGAAGTTCGACTTCTTCTCGGCCGGAGGCGGCGCGGAGGTCATGTGCCGATTAAGGCACGCGCGACCAGCGGGATCCACTCCCTTTTCTTCAGGGTCGGACGCGTGCGGATGGTGTCGAAGTCGATCTTGCGGATCAGCTTGAGTATCTGCATGCCGCCGTACCAGGTCAGGCGGATCTCAAGCGAGAGCGGCCAGTGCAGCTTCTCCGGCAGGGGGCGCCCCTGCTCGAACAGGGCCCGGGCGCGGGAGACCTCGAACTTCATCAGGCTCTTGAAGCGATCGTTGCAGACGCCCATGCGCAGGTCGGCCTCGGAGTAACCGTGCGCCTTGAAGTCCTCTTCGGGGATATAGACGCGGTTCTTCTTGAGGTCGACAGAGATGTCCTGCCAGAAATTGGCGAGCTGCAGCGCCGTGCAGATCGCGTCGGAATAGCGGAACAGCTCCTCGTCGCGGTAGCCGTGGATCATGAGCACGATCCGTCCGACCGGGTTCGCGGAGCGGCGGCAATAATCGAGGACCTCGTCGAAGGTCTCGTAGCGGCTTTTCTCCGTATCCTGGAGGAAGGCGGAGAGGAGGTCGTCGAAGGGCTCCTTGGGAAGCTCGAGCTCCTTGATGGTCTGGCCGAGGGCGACGAAGACCGGATGCGTCGGCGGGCGCTTGCCCGTGTCGGCCAGCATAGACCGCCAGTTAAGCAGGCATTCGCGTCGCCTGCCCTCGTACTCGGGCTCGTCGGACATGTCGTCGGCGATGCGCGCGAACGCGTAAAGTGCTGCGACATGCTTGCGCAGATGCTTCGGCAGGAGCAAAGACGCGACCGGGAAGTTCTCGTAGTGCCCGTCCGCAAGGTCCTGGCAGAAGCGGTAGGCGCCCGAAACATCGTTCGGGTCCGTAAGCTTCGCCTCGTAGGCCTTGAGGGTGTCCGCCATTTATTTTTTTCCGACGTTGATGCGGGTGCGGCCGTCGGCGGGCTTCGCGGCGATGCGCTTGACGGGGTTGTTCGACCACTCGAACTCGTACTCGCCGCAGCGCACGCGGTCGCCGGCCTTCACGCCGGCCTTCTTGAGGGCGCGGTCGACACCGATGCGCTTGAGCGTGTGCTGGTAGCGGTTGATCGCCTCGGGGAGGCTGATATCGAGCATCGCCGAGGCTCGCTCGACGAACTTTCCCCTGAGGGCGAAGTGCCCGCCGCCGAGGTTCTCGATGACGAAGCCCTGCTCGACCTTGTGGATCGAGTCGTCGACCGTCTTCTCCACGAAGTGAAGGGGGCCCTTGTGCTTGGCGAGCTCGACGATGATCTTATCGAGGATGGCCTCCACGCCGTCGCCGGTCGCGACCGAGATCGCGAGGATGCCCCGGTGCTTCTTTTTCATCTTTTTGAGGACCGGATCGCTCTCGGCAAGGTCCATCTTGTTGAGGACGAGGAGCTTGGGCTTGGTCGAGAGCTTGGGATTGTAGCGCTTCATCTCCTTCTCGATCGTCTTGATCCCGGTCTCCGGATCCTCGCCCATGTAGCCGGCGGGGTCGATGAGGTGGATCAGCAGACGGCAGCGCTCGACGTGCTTGAGGAACTTCACGCCGAGCCCCTTGCCCTCGGCCGCGCCCTCGATGATGCCCGGGATATCGGCCACGACAAAACTGACATGCTTGTGGTAGGCGACGCCGAGGTTGGGCGACAAAGTAGTGAACGGATAATTGGCGATCTTCGGGCGGGCGTTGGAGACGCGCGAGACGAAGCTCGATTTGCCCGCGTTCGGGTAGCCGACCAGGCCGACGTCGGCGAGGAGCTTGAGCTCCATGTCGAGCGTAGTTCTCTCACCCGGGCCGCCCTTCTCCGCGAGGCGGGGAGCGTTATTGAGGCGGGTCTTGAAGGACCAGTTGCCGCGTCCGCCGCGGCCGCCCTCGCCGGCGCGCCAGGTCTGCCCGTCCTTGTGCAGGTCGGCGACGAGTATGCGGTCGCGATAGATCAAGGTGCCAACGGGGACCTCGATGGTCACGTCATCGCCCCGGTTCCCGTGCTTGTGAGAGCCCTTGCCATTGCCGCCCTTGCCCGCGGTCACGTGCGGGCGGAAGTGCAGGTCCATCAAGGTGGTCAGGCGCGAAGCGGCCGTGAAGAACACGTCCCCGCCGCGGCCGCCGTCGCCGCCGTTGGGCCCGCCCCACTCCATGTACTTCTCGTGCTTGAACGAGAGGCAGCCGTCTCCACCGTCGCCGGCGGCGACAAAACATCGGACTTTATCGATGAAGCTCATGGTTGGGTCGGTGCTCTATATGAAGCACAACGGCCGCCGGTGTATCCGGCGGCCGTCGTCGACGCGATTGAACGCGGCGAAAAAACTACTTGGCGGCGGCGGCCGCTTTGGCGTGCATCTTCGCGGTGACGTTTCTCGCGTCGCCGACGGGATACACGGACGCGCGCTTCTTGTCCTTGTACGCCCATTCGAAGGTCACGACGCCGTTGATCTTCGCGAACAGCGTGTCGTCCTTGCCGCGGCCGACATTGAGGCCGGGAAGGATCTTGGTGCCACGCTGGCGCATGATGACCATGCCCGCCGTGACGACTTCTCCGCCGTAGCGCTTGACGCCGAGGCGTTGACCGTGTGAGTCCCGGCCGTTCGAGGATGAGCCCTGTGCTTTCGTTGAAGCCATATTAGTTTAAGGAAATGCTCTCGATTTTGATGCTGGTCAGCCACTGACGGTGGCCCTGGGTCTTCTTGTACGCTTTCTTAGTGCGCTTCTTGAAGACGATGATCTTCACGCCGCGGCCCTGCTTGACGACGGTCACATTGACCTTCGCGCTGCGCGTGGACTTCGGCTCCTGGCCTTCCGGAGCGTCGCCGACGGCCCAAAGGGCGTCGAACGTCAGCTTGTCGCCTTCCTTGGCCTCCAGCTTCTCGACCTTAACGGTCTCGCCGGGAATGACCCAAAGTTGTTTTCCGCCCGTCTCGATAATCGCGTACATAGGACTCCTGTTGAGGTAGGGGTACATCATATCAAAAGTCCCGTCTAAGCGCAACTATTTCAGGTCTCGCCCTTTTTCCAATTCACGGGCGTCATCAAGGTCCAGTGGCCGGCCCGCCGCGCGCTTATTGATGATGAGGTCCTCGCGAGAGATGTAGTTTACCGTCTCCCGACCGAAGGAGCCGCGCTCACGGCGAGCCCAGGCATCGTCGAAATCAACGCCCCGGAGATTGGACATGACGTCGATTTGAAGCGGCCGGGTTCCAAGCGATATCCCGTTATCAGCGGTAAAAACCTCCGGAGTCATCTCGGGAGAACCAAAATCCACCTCCTCAAGCGCGGCGACCACCCTCTTGGAATTTTCTTCGGTCCGCCGAACATAGAGGTCGAGGTCTTTCGTGGCACGGACGTGGCCGTGGTAAACGACGGCAAAGCCGCCGATGATCATAAAGTCGACCTGATGCTTATTGAGGGCGGCGACGATTTTGTCGAAATCATCCGAGCTCGAGTCCTCCGAAGACCCCGGGCTCATTGATTGTATCGGAATACGCGAACCACCCTTTCCATTCGCCTCGGGAGCTCGCGACCGGTCATCCACCAGTGCATTTTTCGCTGCAATTCTCTCCCCGCCTGGACGCGCTCCGAAGGGGGCCGCGAGAGCCAATACGCGCGCTGATCCTCACGCGAGTCCGGCCAAGTGCCGGCGGGAATCACTTTAACGACTCGCTGCATGCGTTCCATGCTTCCAGTATAGTACGAATACGAGGAAATTGCCACGCGACCCTCTCCAAGCCGTAACGTTGCTACACACCATCCATCATGATCCTCTATGAAAAGGACCGCGGGCTCTACCTCAACCTGACCAACCGCTGCCCGGTCTCCTGCAGCTTCTGCGTCAAGGTCCCCTGGGACTACCAGTTCGAGGGCCACGATCTGCGCCTCAAGGGCCCGGAGCCCACGGCGCCGGCCCTGATCGCCGCGCTCAAGGAGAAGCTGGACACCTCCGACTACTGGCGCGAGGTCGTGTTCTGCGGCTTCGGCGAGAGCACCTATCGCCTCGAAGAGATGAAAAAAGTGGGGCTCTACCTTAAGACTCAGCATCCGGAGCTGCGGCAGCGGCTGAACACGGTCGGGCTGGGCAGCCTGATCTGGGCCCGCGACATCACGCCGGAGCTGGCCTCGTTCCTCGATGAGGTCGCGGTCAGCCTGAACACCGCCGATGAGAAGCAATGGGTGGAGATGATGCGGCCCGCGCCGGCGTACCGCGCGACGGGCTTCGCCGCGTCACGCCTCTTCGCCGAGCGCTGCGTCGCGGCGCGCATCAAAACGCGCATCACGGCGGTGGAGCTCCCCGAGGTGGATCTTGCGCCCTTGCAGAGCTACGCGCGCAAGATCAAGGCCGATTTCATCGCCCGCCCCGTCCTGGCCTGACCCTGGACGCGCCCCAAGGGGGCTGTTACACTCTAAAAGGAAGGTCACTCTATGGCTAAAACCCGCTCCGCCGCGAAAATCGTCTTGACCGCCAACCAGCTCAAGGTCATCAAGGACAAATACCTGCGCGACGCCCCGTCGGTCGAGGCGTGGCTTCTGGGGGTCGCCCGGAACGTCGCCTTGGGCGAGATCCTCGCTCACCCGAAGGCCGAGGCCTGGGGAGCTTTCACCGGCGTCTCGCGCACGGTCGAACGCGGCATGAACCTTTTCCATCAAGGCCTGCCCGACAATGACGCACGCCAGGCCAATTTCAACCGCCTCATGGCCAATCTGGAAAAGGCCTGCGCCAAGCACCCCGAGGCCAAGGCCCTACGTGAGGAGTGGGCCGCAAAATTCTACGGCCTGATGGCGAACTGGGACTTCCTGCCGAACTCCCCGACCTTGATGAACGCCGGCCGCGAGCTCCAGCAGTTGTCCGCCTGCTACGTCCTGCCCGTTCCCGATTCGATGGAAGCCATCACCAAGTCGCTCGCCGCCCAGTCCATGATCCAGAAGTCGGGCGGCGGCACCGGCTTCTCGTTCTCCTCGCTGCGCCCCAAAGGCGATCCGGTCAAGAAGACGCAGGGCGTGGCCTCGGGCGCGCTTTCTTTCATGAAGCTCTTCGACACGATGACCGACGTCGTCAAACAGGGCGGCACGCGTCGCGGGGCCAACATGGCCATATTAAGGTACGACCACCCGGAGATCATGGACTTCATCAAGATGAAGACCCAGCCGGGCGTCATGGAGAACTTCAACGTCTCGGTCGGCGTGGACGCGATCTTCATGCGCGCGGTCCTGGCCGACGCCGAGTACGACCTCATCAACCCCCGCAACGGCAAGCCGGCCGGCAAGCTGCGCGCCAAGGAGGTCTTCGACACCATGGTCGACCTCGCCTGGAAGACCGGAGACCCGGGCTATGTCGTCCTCGACCGCATCAACGCCTCGGGCTCGAACACGACGCCGGCGCTGGGCCAGATCGAGAGCACGAATCCCTGCGGCGAGCAGCCGTTGCTGCCGTGGGAGCCGTGCAACCTCGGCTCGTTGAACCTATCCGCTTTCGTGACCGGCGAGACCGGCGCGGGACGCTGGGACTTCCCCCGTCTTAAGGAGACGGTCAGCCTCGCGATACGCTTTCTCGAGGACGTCATCGAGGTCAACAACTACCCGCTTCCCGAGATCGAACAGCTCGCCAAGGGCAACCGCCGCATCGGCCTTGGCGTGATGGGCTGGGCCGAGGCCTTAGTCAAGAACGGCACGGCCTATGGGGACCCCGAGGCGCTCAAGCTCGGCGACAAGGTCATGTCCTTCATCAACGGCGCCTCGCTCGACGCCTCCGAGAAGATCGCCGCGGAGCGCGGCGTCTTCCCGAACTGGAAGGACTCGACGTACGATCCGGAGTCGAAATATTTCCGCGGCGAGAAGCGCACGCCCCGCCACAGCGCGCGCACCACGATCGCGCCCACCGGCACCATCGCCATCGCGGCGGGACTGCAGGGAGGCGGCATCGAGCCGTTCTTCGCCATCGCGTACACAAGATATAACGCGAAAGCCCTTGAGCTCTTAAAACACGGCAAGCAGCCGGACGACAAAGACGTCTTTTTCGAAGTCAATCCGCTGTTCAAGGATTACGCCGAGAAGAATAAATGGTTCGGGTCGGATGAAAAGGTTCTGATGAAGCGCATCGACGAGAATCACAAGTCGTTGGCCGGCCTTCCTGGAATTCCCGATTCCGTTCAAAAGTTATTCGCCACGGCCCACGACGTTTCGGTCGAAACCCATGTCCGCATGCAGGCGGCGTTCCAGCGGCACACCGACAACGGCGTCTCGAAGACGATCAACCTGCCCAATGACGCGACGACCGACGACGTCCGCAACGCCTACCTGCTCTCTTATGAACTTGGCTGCAAGGGCATCACGGTCTATCGCGACGGCTCCAAGTCCCAGCAGGTTCTTAATATTTCCTCGGCACCGTCGAAGGGCAAGCGCCGGACGCCGGAGGCCTCGCTCGGCCTCGACGCGGAGTACTACCAGATCCGCACCGGCTACGGTCCGCTGCACGTGCACATCAACTACGACGAGAAGGGGCCGTTCCAATTGTTCACCAACATCCCCCCGCTCGGCACCGAGATCGCGGGGCTGACCTCGCTCGTGGGCATCCTGATCTCAAAGTACCTCGGCGAAGGAGGAGATCCCCTACGCCTGCTCAAGCACCTCAACTCGGTCAAGGGCGACCGCCCGATCGGCCTGGGGCCCAACCGCGTGGACTCGATACCGCACGCGCTCGCCATCGCCATCCGCGCCCACCTCAAGAAGACGGGCTGGTGGGAACCGGCCCGCGAGAACGCCGCGGAGGCCGCTTCCCTCCCGCCGCCTTCGGCGGCAGATCATTGCCCGAAGTGCTTCTCGCGCAACGTCTCACACGAGTCGGGTTGCTCCGGGGTGACCTGCCACGACTGCGGGCACTCCGAGTGCTCGTGAGTACGATGGCTTAGGAACCCGAGCAAGTAGTCGGGCGCATGATTCCGGCATAGCCGGTCATATCACCAGCGAGGAACGATTCGACGGAGCAATTGGGTGCTCTACCGTAAGCACTCGATACTGCTACTTACGGATTGTAAGTAGCTCAATGAAGATCATGCCGCCCGGACCAAAGAT
>CAZIBN010000036.1:9822-35423 GCA_964537395.1 uncultured Elusimicrobia bacterium | reverse complement strand
GTGGGGGGGGGGGGGGGGGGTGGGGGGGGGGCGGGGGGCGGCAACCGGTGCGGCCGCGGCCACCGTGGGCGCGGGCACGGGGTTGGGGATCTTGGCCATCATCGCGGGCGCGATCTTGATGACGGCGGCGCTGCCGTAGGCGAGCTTCTCGCCCTGGCCCGCCATCCAGCGCTTGGCGACGTCGGCCTTGACCGAGAAATTGACCGAGGTGATGGCCAGGCCGTCGGCCGCCTTGCGCGACATCGAGGTGTTGACGCCGACGAGGCGCCCGGAGGAATCGAGCAGCGGGCCGCCGGAGTTGCCGCGGTTGATGCTCGTGTCGGTCTGGAAGGCGTCCTTGCCCTTCACGCCGCCGAGGTCGGCGAGGACGGTGCTGATGACGCCGGTCGTGAGCGTCCAGAGGCCGCCCTGCTCGGGGTGCCCGATAGCGGCCACGCGGTCGCCGACCGAGACGGAGTCGGGGTGGCCGAGGGCGATCGCGGGCGTGCCGGCCGGCAGACGGTCGACCTCGAGAAGCGCGAGGTCGAGGCCAGAGTCCCAGAAAAGGACCTTGGCGGTCACGGGATCGACGAGGTCGCGCTGGGCGTCGCCGGTCAGCTTTGCGGGCTTGAAGTAGACGTTGACGCGGCTCCAGGGCTTGCGCGTGGAATCCTGGATGACGACGTGCGCGTTGGTCAGGATGCGGCGGCGTCCGGCATCGATGACGGAGCCCGTGCCGAGCTCGCCCGAGCCGGAGCCCGCCGCGCAGACGATCAGCACGACGGACTTCGACGTCTTCTGGTAGACGGCCTTGGGCTCGAATGGAACGTTGGCCTCGGCGGGCGCGGGGCCGTCGTCCTCAACGGGGACGGCCGCGACGGACGGAGCTGCGGCGGCGGGCGCGCGGCCTTTCAGATCGGACTGCGCGAGCGCCGAGTAGACGGCGCCGGCGAGCACGTGGGCTTTCGCTTCATCTTCGGCCGCGAGCTTCTTGGCGAGCCAGGAATCCGAAAGCCCCTTCAAGGTCTCATCGAGCTTGGCCGCATCCTCACCCGAGGTCCAGCCGACGGCGGCGGCGCGCGCGACGGCGCCGGAGGGCGTCAGCGCACGGACATGGCCGCCCCAGCCCGCCTTCACGAGCTCCTTATCGTCGATGCGCGCGGCGGGCCCGGTCAGCAAAGCGACGAGGCTGGCGGGCAGGGCCGCCTTGCGCGGCTCCTTGGCCCAGGCCTCGAGCGCCGCGGACGCCTCGCCGCGGGCCTCGGGCGCGCCGACGATCGACAGCGCCTGCACATACTGCGACGCGGCGAGGGCTTCGTAGATCGGCCGAAGCTCGTTTTCATCGCGAGGGGCGGCGTCGGGGCGCTTGAGCGCCTCACGCAGGACGCGAACGCGGTCGAGCAGGCGCAGGTCGAGGTCCTCGCCCTGCTCGGTGGGGATGCCGCCGCGTACGGCGGCGACCGCGGCGCGCCGGTGGGATCTCTTGACGGCCGGGGCGTTCAGATAGGCGGAGACGCGCTTGAGCAAAGACGAGAGCGAGGACGGCTCGGCGTAAGCCGGAGCGGCTACTGAGGCGAGCAACACGGCTACGACGAGGAGATGGCGCATGACTCGATTATGTCCCGATGGGGACGGGTTGTCAAGCGGCGAATCTGATAAAATGCGGCATGGCACGCACCCGGCTCTGGCTCAAGATCTCCGGAACGATCGTGCTCATCCTCGTGCTCGGCGCGGGTGCTGCCCTCGTGGCGCTCAAGGTTTTTTTCCCGGAGCCCAAGGCGCGCGCCTACGTCATCGACACGGCCCGCAAGCAGCTCGGCCGCGAGGTGCGCCTGACGCGCATCGACGCGGGCCTGACCGGGCTGCATCTGCAGGGCCTCGCGATCTCGGAGCGCCCGGATTTCGCCGCCGGGACCTTCCTGAGCGTCGAGACCGTCAGCGTCCGGCCGAGCTGGAAGGCGCTTCTTAAACGCAAGCTCGTCATTGTCTCGGCCGCGGCAGACGGCCTCAAGGTCCGCGTCGTCAAGAACGCCGACGGCTCGTTTAACTACGACACCTTGGCGTCTTCCGCACCGGCGACCGCGGCGAAGCCGGCAAGCCAGACGGGCGAGCTGCCTCCCTCGGATTTTAACGTGAGGCAGCTTCGCATCACACGCGGCGATGCCTCCTATCAAGACGCGGCCGGAGCCTCCTGGGCCGTGACTGGTCTTTCCTTGAAGCTCGACAGCTTCAGCCTCTCCGATCCATTCGATCTCGACATCGCCCTGCACGCCAAGGGCAAGGCTGGCGAGCGCCCTATCGACGCCGCCCTCGCCTTCACGGGCACGGTCCACCCCGGGCGCGGCGCGCTCGACAAGATCAAGCTCGAGTTCAAGCGCCTCAGCGTCGAGCAGGACGGCCTCAAGCTCACGGCCAAGGGGAAAATATCCCGTCTCGACGCGCCTGAGGCGCAGATCGACGCGACGCTCACGGCCTCGGGCAAGACCTTGCTCGAGGCCGACGGCTCCGTGAAGGCCTCCGCTCCCGGAGACAAGGGCGCCCGGACCGTGGACGCCGACCTGAAGCTCAAGACCCCGGGCCTCGACACGACCTTGCTCGCGAAGTGGGCCCCCGGGGCCGGCATCCCCGCGCTCTCGATCCCGGCCGCGGACGCCGCGATCGTCGGACGCTGGGAGGGGAGCGCGGCCACGGTGAAGACTTTTCATGTCGCCTGGGCCGATGGCAAGATCGACGGCTCGGCCCTCGTTAAGGAGCTCGGAGGGAAGGCTCCCGTTTATGAAGGCCGGGCCAAGTTCGGCGTGGACGTTCCGGAGATCCGTGCCGGCCAGTATTCCTTCATCAAGCTGCCGCCGAAGTCTTTCATCCCGGCGATGCGCCTCGACGGCGAGGCGTCCTATGCGGGCGGAGAGCTGGCGCTCGCCTCGTTCGCGGCGAAATTCAAGCAGGGCACCGCCTCGGCCTCGGGCGTCGTGCGTAAGATCGGCTCGGCCAAGCCCGTGCCCGACCTCGCCCTGCGCTTCGCGGTTGATATCCCTTCCTTCAAGATCTCTGAGCTGCCCGTCGCCGTCTCGGCGCTTCCCGCCGACTTCGTCGTGCCCGCGATGAGGCTCGACGGCGGCGCCCGCGCCCGCGGCGACGACCTGGCGTTCGAGAAGGTCTCGATCAAGGGCAAGAGTGGCACGCTGCGCCTCGACGGCGCCGTCGCCAAGGCGCTGTCCGGCGCGCCCGAGCCCGCGCTCGACATCCAGGCCGACCTCGACCTGCCCGCGCTGACCGACAAGGACCTGCCCTTCCCCGGCGTGCCGCCGGGCCTCGAGCTTCCGGCCTCGCGCTGGGACGCCGACCTCTCCTACACGCCGAAGGCGGTCCGCCTGCGCAAGCTCAGCGTGAAGATCGCGAGCAACGAGATATCAGCCGAAGGCGGCGTCTCGGATCCCGCGGGACGCGGCGCCTTCGATCTGCTCTTCAAGTGCAAGCGCTTCGTCCTCGAGGAGCTGACGCGCCTGACGCCGCAGACCCGGGACCTCAAGCTGTCCGGCTCGGGCTTCTTCGCGATCTCGGTCACGGGGACCAAGGACAAGCCGGTGTACGGCGGGAAGCTTCAGTTCAAGGGCGTGGGCGCCACCGTCGCGGAGCTTCCGCTGGCTGACTTCACCGGCACGGTCTCCTTCGACGAACGCCGCGTGGACGTGCCCAATCTCAAGGGCAAGGTCGCCGACGGATCTCTTACGATGGATCTGACGATCAAGGATTACACGAAGGTCCCCGAGATCCAGCTCGAGGCCGCGCTCGACCGCTTCGACCTGGGCAAGTACCTGTCGGCCAAGAAAAAGCTCGAGGCGGACGCGAAAACGGCGCAGGCGGCGAAGGCCGCGAAGGCGGGCAAGCCCGTCGAAGAGAAGCCCGCGGCGCCGCTGCGCACGCGCGGCAAGGTGGAGATCGGCTCCCTGATCCACCCGAACGCGCAGATCCAGAGCGTCACGGCGTCCTGGGACCTGTACGGCGTCACGCCCGACATGAAGAGGCTCAACGGCGACGCGAAGCTCGGCGTCGGCGGGGGGAAGCTCCACGCCATCGGCGACATGGCCCTGCAATCTCCGGTCGTGAAGGTCCTCATCTTCCCGATCCTGATCTTTCAAAAGCTCAGCCTAGGCGTGAACCTCAACGACATCAACGATGTGAAGTACGCCGGCGACTACGCCTTCAAGGACGGGGTGATGACCTTGCGTCAGTCCGAGATGGACTCGAGCGCCGCGCGTGTGCTCGCCGCGGGCACGATCAGCCTGCCCGTCGAGGCGCTGGACCTGACCGTGACCGCCCAGGTCGGCAGCCTGCCCGCCATCGACGTGGCGGTGACCGGCACCGTGACCACGCCAAAAACCAAGGTCAAGGTCGGCAAGCTTCTGCAAAACGCCGGGCAGAACCTCCTCGAAGGCCTTCTCCGCCGCTAACGAAGGTAAGCCTGACACCGTGTCTTATTGGTTCTGGAAGAAGTCGGTGATGGCGGCCGCAGTTTTTTCGGCGGCTTTCTTGGCCAGGCCGGCCGCGGCGCGGCGGCGGGCCTCGCCGGCGTCGGCGCTGGCTTGGCGGTCGGACACCTCGAAACGCGCGAAGGTCTTGTCCTCGCGGCCGTCCTTGAGCGTCACGGTCGCGGTCCCGCGGGACCACTTCCAGCGCTCGTCGCCGCCTTCGACGGTCTGCGCTCCCGATTTCGACTCGACGATCATGTCGCCCTTGTCGCCGGGGCTGCCGCGCTTGGCCATCAGGCCCGAGGCGACGAGGCCGGTCACGATGCCGGTCTCGAGCTCATCGGCGTGGTCTCCTGTCGCGATGACGACGACGTCGAGAGCCTCGAGGGCCCTCGCCGCCGCGGCCTTGGCGGCGGAGACGTCGACGGTCGAAGGGAGATTGCCTCCGCCGAGCACGCGGCGGTCGTTCTCGAGGTCGAGGCGCCCCTTGAGCAGGGCGGCGAGCTTCGCCCCGGCCTTGGCGCGCTCGAACTTGTCGGAGGAGGCGTCGAGCTTCGTTTTCCAAACGGCGGCGTCGGCGTCGAGCGCCTGCGTCTTCTCGGTGACGGCGGCCATGGCCTTGCTCTTGTTCAAGGTCGCCAGCGCGTAATAGCGCGAGGACGCTGCGTCCTTCCAGCGCTCGACGATCTCCACGCCCTCGAGCATCTTCTTGGATGCGGTGCGGACGTTCTGCGCGATCTGCTGAGAGAAGGAGGTGGTCGTCTTTCCACCGGAGTTGATGGTGCCCTCGCTCTCGTCGACTGATGTGTCCACGCTGACGGCGCTCGAGAACACGCGCGAGATCTCGCCGCGCGCCCGGTCGGCCGCGGCCTCCTCGTCGTCGGCGCTGCCTACGCCCGTCACGTGCTGGGATCGGGGCCACTTGGGGCTTTCACCCTCGACCCAGTTGGGTCGCTGGCCTCCGGATGACGACTTATGGCCAGCGACGCCCCCGCCGCCGGCGCATCCTGCGAGAACTGACACGGCGGCGCTGACGACAAGCAGTTTCATGTTTTTCATAGGGCGGTCCTGTCGTGGAGGTAGGTGCGGCGGCCTTTCAGGATCACGACGTCCTTGAAGGTTTGGCTTGAAAGCGTGGCCCCGGTCGGGCTGAGGTAGCTGACGACGACATCATGCTTGCCCGGAGCAAGCCGCAGTCGCGCCAAGCGGAACTGCGCGGGCAGGGTCGCCCAGGCGCGGGTGTCGGCGCCCTCGGTGGCGGCGGACGTGGCCGCGCCGCCGGCCTGGGCAAGCAGATGCTGCCAGGAGTTTTTCCCGTACTTCGTCGCGACGGCATCCGAGATGGCCTTGGCGAGGACGAATTTGACCATCGCGCGCGCGATGGCGCGCGTGCGGATGACGGCCTGGCGCTCGGCCAGGTCCTTCTGGGCGATCGCCGCGAGGTCCTGGACAAGCTCGGTCTCGGCGCGCGCGCCGGAGACCTCGACGGCCGAGCGGGCGATCAGGAACGGATCCTGCACGTAATCGGGATAGGCGACCGTGATGGACTTGCCGAGGAGTCCGCCGCGGATCGCGTTCCTGGCCCGGGCGGAATCGGCCTCGTCATCCTTGGAGGCATCCAGGGCGATGGCGGCATCGTGCCAGGCGACCGAGAACGATTTGCTCACCTTGCGCGGGGCGACGCCGTTGTAATGGAGGAACACGAGCTCCCCGTTGCCTTTCTTTTCGCCCGCAGGCTTGAGCGACGGCGTCGGCGTGCCGTAGGCGGAGGCATAGAGCTCATAGGCCTTGCGCGACTTCTCGCGTGCGATGCGCGCGTCATCGGGGCGGCCGTCGTCCTCATAGAGGAGGCTCGTCAGGAACTGCGCGAAGGCGTCGTCCTTGTACGCGGTCTTCTTCCCGGCGTACACGTCGGCGTATTCCTGGAGCAGGCGGGACAGCTTGCGCACCTCGACGAGCGCGTTCTCCCGGTCGCCGAGAAATGTGTAATTGAGCGCTCGGTAGGCGTTGACCATGGCCCTCTCGAAGCGCTCGCCGGCATATTCGGTGGTGCTGTCATTCAAGACGAGCGTGCCGGCGGCACGCGAGACGCTCTTGGTGTAGAGCTCCTCCATGCGGCGCTCGGCCTTATCGAGGCTCTCGTCGCTTTCCTTGAACTTGCCGGCGTCATGCTGGATGGCGCCGAGGTCAAGGTAGTAAAGGACCTGGTTTTTTTTGCCGTACGAGCTTTCCTTGGCCTTCTCGGTGCGGGCCTGCGCCGCGTCGAAGTTCCGGGCGGCGAGCAGCCCGTTGACCTCCTTGCGCATCGAGCCGGAGGGGGCCCCGCAGGCGGCGAGAAGGGGGAGGATGAGCAGAAAAGGGACGGCCCCGCCTCTCTTGGAAGAAAGGCGGGGCCGTGTTACGCCCATCGGATGGCCTACCAGCCGGCCTTGGAGCGCTTGACGAACTTCTTGATCTTCTTCTGCCCGTTCCAGACGATCTTGTTGGACTTCATGTCGAGCATCTTGAGGTTGGTCTGATAGAAGACCACGGCCTTGCCGCCTTCCTGGTCCACGATCTGGTTCAGGGCGCCGCTGAGCATGAAGTCGGCGCCGATCTCCTGCCCGTGAGCCTTGCGGGTCGATTCCTCGGCGTTGGTGTCCTGGTCGAGGCGCTCGTCACGAACCTCGCCGCGCTCGCCCTTGCTGGCGACGAACTCCACCTTGCCCGAGTTGATCAGCGAACGCTGAAGGTCCTCGACGAAGGTTTCGACGTTGATGTGCTCCTGGGACTGGTTCTTCACCGTTCCCACGATCACGGTCGGGTTCTTGCCGAGCTTCGAGTTCGCGGCCGCGTACCACGGCCGGGACAGGCAGTCGGCGATCATCTCCTCGGCCACGAGGCGCGAGTCGGTGTCATTCCAGCGTCCGCTGACGTCCTTGACCTCGCCGGCATCCATGCGCTGCACCGAGGTGCCGCACGCGGACATGGCGAGCGCCAGGACGACGAAGGCGAAGGCTTGTCGCATCTTAATGCTTCGCCTCTTCGGCTGACAGCTCGTCGAATGCCTTCTCGGCGTTGGCCTTCACGTAATCGCGGACCTTGGCGTCAAGCTCCTTGGATTCCGCGAGGCTCGCCTGGACGGCGGCCATGTCGAGCTTGACGAGCGCGTAGACGATGTTGCTCGCCGGATCGCTGCGGTCGACCCAATGATCGATCGGAACGGAGCCGTGGAGCGTGAACTTGGCGAAGTTCTTGAGCGTCTGGGACACCATCTGCTCCTCGGAGGACTTGGACATGTCGCCGGCGGTAATCGAGGCCATGTAGTCTTTGGTGAGCGAGGTGATGTAGGAGTTCATGATCTTGGCGATCTCGCCGCGGCCGCGGTCGTCGGCGGCGGTGCGGGCCATGGGGATGTTGCGCACGCCCTGGACAGAACCGACGCCGTAGAACACCTGCTTGCCGTCCTTGTCCTTCATGGCGCCGGTGCCCTTGTTGACCCACTCAGGGGCGTTGTTGGCGATCGGCGACTTCTTGACGCCGCCGCAGGCGCCCAAAGCCAGGGCGGAAACGAGCATTAAAGCGATATTGCGCAGACGGTTGCTGTTCATGTGTCCTCCGGCCGGGCCTTAGGCCCCGCATTCCTGAAGTCTAACAGACGGGGTTGGGCGTGTCAAGAATGCTTTAAGTGATTCTGAGCACTCCTGATTTTGGTAATATCGGGCATGGCCTCCCCCGACGAAAAGAACCTGGTTTGGCTGGACCTTGAGATGACCGGCCTCGAGCCAGAGAGGGACTTCATCCTCGAGATCGCCACGGTCGTCACCGACGGCGAGCTGAACGTATTGGCCGAAGGACCCTGCCTCGCCATCCACCAGCCCGACGACATCCTCCACGGCATGGACCCCTGGTGCGTCGAGCAGCATGGGAAATCGGGGCTCACCGTGCGCTGCCGCGACTCGAAGATCAGCGTCATCGACGCCCAGATACAGACCCTGGCCTTCCTGTCGCCCTGGTGCGCGCCGGGCAAGTCTCCCCTGTGCGGCAACACGATCGGCCAGGACCGGCGCTTTCTGGTCAAGTTCATGCCGCGCCTGCACGACTATTTCCACTACCGCTCGATCGACGTCTCCTCGATAAAGGAGCTCGTCTCGCGCTGGTACCCCGAGCAGAAGTACGTGTACTCCAAGAGCAAGCAGCACCTCTCGCTCGCCGACGTGCACGAGTCCATCACCGAGCTCAAGCACTACCGTAAGACCGTCTTCAAGTAGGCCCCCGAAACAAGTACGGCCCCCGGCGTTTTCTCCGCCGGGGGCCGCTTTGCTTCCTGAAGACAGTTTAGCGACAAACGCTCCATGATGCGATGGTTGAAAGGTCTTATTAAGGTGACGGACGTGTAACGTCAGTTGCCGACGGACTTCCGGTCCGGATGGCCTTTGATGCCTTCGCAGCCGCACGAGTCGGGATGGGGCTCGCCTTCCTTCCAGCCGTCCTTCTCGAGTTGGCTCTTGACCCAGCAGGGGTAGCACAGCATCAGGCGGTTGATCGGCTTGTTCTCGCCGCAGCGCATGCACATGCCCTTGGAGGGCGGCGCGCGCTTGGGGATGCGGGCGAGATCGATCTCTTCCTTCGGCAACTCCTTCTGCGCCGGCTCCGCCGGCGCGATTTTCTCGATAACGAGCTCTTCGGTCAAAGTCTTGGTCATATCACCGCTCCCACTCCTCGATTGCACTTCTTGCACCAGCCGCCGACCTTGCCCGGGATGGATTTGCGGGTCAGGGTCACGGTCTCCTTGCAGCCGGGGCAGGAGACCGTCAGACCGCCCGTGTCGATGCTCGGAAAGTCCTTGTCGAAAGCCTCTTTGGAACCGTGGCGAGGCTGCAGCCATTGCCCGGGGCGGCTCACGACGCGGCTCCCTTGTCCTTGATCATCTTGACGAGCTCATAGGGCAGGCCGAAGTGCTCGTTCTCCTCGACAGTCTCGACCTCTTCGACGGTCTTCACGCCGTAGCGGTCCTTGCAGAGGGTGACGACTTCCTGAAACAGGATCTCCGGCGCGGACGCGCCGGAGGTCAATCCAAGAGTCTTCACGTCCGTGAGCCACTCGTCCTTGATGTCGGCGGCGCGCTCGATGAGGCGCGACTTGACGCCCTTGGCCAGCGCGACCTCGACGAGGCGGTTGGAGTTCGAGCTGTTCGGCGCGCCGAGCACGAGGAGAAGGTCGACCGACGGCACCATCGCCTTGACGGCGTTCTGCCGGTTCTGCGTGGCGTAGCAGATGTCGTCCTTCTTGGGCGCGCCGAGCTTTGGAAAGCGGCGCTTGAGCACCGCGACGATCTCGCGCGTATCGTCGAGGGACAAGGTGGTCTGTGTGAGGTAGGCGATCTTGTCGGGGTTCGGGACCGTGATCAGCTCCGCTTCCTCGGCCGTGCCCACGACGATCATGTGCTCCGGTGCCTCTCCAAGCGTGCCGATGGTCTCCACGTGGTCACGGTGGCCGATCAGCACGATGGTGTAGTTCTGCTTGGCGAGCGCCAGCGCCTCAAGATGGACCTTGGTGACGAGCGGGCAGGTCGCGTCGATGATCTTGAGCTGCCGCGAGCGGGCCTCGGCGACGACGTCGGGGCCGACGCCGTGCGCGGAGAAGATCAGCCAGGAGCCGTTGGGCACCTCGGTGAGCTCCTCGACGAAGATGGCTCCCTTCTGGCGAAGCTCCTCGACGACATATTTGTTGTGGATGATCTCGTGGCGGACGTAGACCTTGCCGCCGCACAGCTCGAGGGCGCGCTCGACGACCTCGATGGCGCGCACGACGCCGGCGCAGAAGCCCCGGATCTTCGCGATCACGAGCTTCTCGATGCGGATCTGTGAGGGGGTGGAAGTCGTCATGGTTCTCCTTTAGGGTTGGGCTGTGGCGCGAGACTTCTGGGGAAGCCACGCGGCGACGCGCTCGGCGATCTTGGGCGCGGACAGGCCGATCGAATCGTACAGCAGGTGCGGCGCGCCGTGCTCGACGAACGAATCGGGGATGCCGATGCGCAGGACTTCCGCGCGCCCGGGCGTGAGCGCCTCCAAGACCGCCGAACCGAAGCCGCCCTGGATCACGTTGTCTTCGATGGTCACGAGGCGCGGCGTCTTGGCCGCACACTCCTTGAGAAGCTCGACGTCCATGGGCTTGACGAAGCGCATGTTGACGACCCCGACTGAATATCCTTTGTCTTCAAGTATCTGAGCGGCCTCGAGGGCGGGGTGCACGCGGTTGCCGATCGCGAGCAGCGTGACATCGCTGCCGTCCTTAAGCCGGACGCCCTTGCCGACGGGGATGGCCTTGGGCTCGGCGTCCATCGCCACGCCGATGCCGGCGCCGCGGGGATACCGGATCGACACCGGCGCGTTGAGCTCGATGGCGGTCCTCAGCATGTTCTGCAGCTCGTTCTCATCAGCCGGGGCCATGACGGTCATGCCCGGGATCATGCGCAGGTACGAGTAGTCGAACACGCCGTGGTGCGTGGGGCCGTCCTCGCCGACGAGGCCGGCGCGGTCGAGGCACAGGATCACCGGCAGCTTCTGCAGGCAGACGTCGTGCTCGATCTGGTCATAGGCGCGCTGGAGGAAGGTCGAGTAGATCGCGACGATCGGGCGATAGCCCTCGCTCGCCAGCCCGGCGGCGAAGGTCACCGCATGCTCCTCGGCCAGGCCCACGTCGAAGTAGCGCTTGGGGAAGCGGTCGCGGAAGGCGTCCATGCCCGTGCCTTCCGGCATGGCGGCGGTGATGCCGACGATGCGGGGGTCGTTCTCGGCCTCCTTGATGACGGCCTTACCGAAGACGGCCGTGTAGGTGGGCGGCGGCGCCTTCGTGATCGGCGTCTTGAGCATCTTGGCGGTGGCGACGTCGAACTTGCCCGGGCCGTGCCATGTGTACTGGTCTTCCTCGGCGGCGGCGTAGCCCTTGCCCTTCTTCGTCACGCAGTGCACGAGGACGGGGCCCTTGAGCGTCTTGACGTGCTTGAACACGGCCGCCAGCTGCTGGACGTTATGCCCGTCCACAGGTCCGAAGTAGGTGAAGCCCATCTCCTCGAACAGCATGCCGGGGAACAGGAGGACCTTCGCGCGCTTGGCCACGCGCAGGATGCTCTCGCCCCAGAACTGGAAGCGGGCCAGGAATTTCTTGACCGAGTGCTCGGCGTTGCGCACGGCGCCCAGAGTCAGGAGCTTCGACAAGAAGGTCCCCAACGCTCCGACTCGATTGGAAATGAACATCTGGTTGTCGTTGAGCACGACGATGAGGTCGGTCTGCACCTGGCCCGCGTTCTGCAGGCCCTCGTAGGCCTCGCCGCCGGTCATGCAGCCATCGGAGACGATGGCGACGACCTTGTTCTTCTCGCCCTTGAGGTCGCGCGCCACGGCCATGCCGAGTGCGGCGGAGATCGCCGTCGAGGCGTGGCCCGCGCCGAAGGCATCATATTCGGACTCGGTGCGCTTTAAAAAGCCGGAGAGGCCGCCGAACTGCCGGATCGTGCCCATGCGGTCGCGGCGGCCGGTCAGGATCTTGTGGGCGTAGGTCTGATGCCCGGTGTCCCAGACGAGGCGGTCCTTGGGCGTGTCGAAAGCGTAGTGCAGGGCGACCGTGATGTCGGTCGAGCCCAGGCTGGAAGCCAGGTGGCCGCCGAGCTTGGAAACGGTGTCGAGGATGAACGAGCGGACCTCCGCGGCGACCTTGGGGAGCTGCTCGGGCTTGAGCTTCTTGAGGTCCGCCGATCCGTTGATGTCTTGAAGGAGTTCCATGGTTTATTTATCCCGTGCGATGATGTAGTCGGCCAATTCGTGAAGCGTCTCGGCCTTGCGTCCGAATCCTTTCAGATGCGCGTGCGCCATTTCGACGAGCGCGCGAGCCTTCGCGCGTGCGCCGTCCACGCCGTACAGCGAGGCGTAGGTCAATTTGTCGTTGTCGCGGTCGCTGCCGCGCTTGCCCATCTTCTTCTTGTCGCCGACGACGTCGAGGACGTCGTCGGCGATCTGGAAGGCGAGGCCGATGCAGGCGCCGTACGAGCGAAGCGCCTCGCGCTTGCCGTCCGAGGCCCCGGCGAGCACCGCGCCCGCGTCGAGGCTGGCGATGATGAGCGCGCCGGTCTTGCGGCGATGCACGGCCTCAAGAACCTTCGCGGCGGCGGCCTTGGATATTTTCTTCGACATGCCCTCGGCGGCGAGGTCGGCCACCTGCCCGCCCACCATGCCTTCTCCGCCGGCGCCGTAGGCGATCAGGCGAACGAGCTCGGCCGTGTCGCGGCCCTTGAGCTTCAAGTCAGCGGCATTCTCGGCGGCGGCCTCAAAAGCTTTTGTCAGCAGGCCGTCACCGGCAAGTATCGCCATCGCCTCGCCGAACACCTTGTGGTTCGTGGGCTTGCCGCGGCGCAGGTCGTCGTCATCCATCGCCGGCAAGTCATCGTGTATAAGAGAATAGGTGTGGATCATTTCGAGCGCGGCCGCGGTCTTGAGCGCCTTCTTCGCGTTCAGGCCGCAGCACTCCGCGGCCTCGAGCACGAGCGTGGGGCGAAGGCGCTTGCCGCCGGCGAACAGCGAGTAGCGCATCGCCTTGCGGATCGACTCGGGCAGATCGGGGGTGGGGGCGAGGAGCTTCTCCATGGATGAATCGACCATGGCCGTATTTTTTTCCATCGCCTGCGTGAGAGTCGAGTTCAAATCGTCTCCAAGTACGCCTTTATGAAAGTGGATAAAGTCTTCATCGCGCGGGCCGAGCGGAAGCCGGTGCGGATCAGTGAGGGGAGGGACGCCGCATGATCGCGCGCGAAGCGCGCAAGGGACAAGGCATCTTCTTCCTCGGGATAATCGGCGGAGATCTCTTCGCCGATGTCATCGAGGACCGCGCGCACTGCAATCGTGGGGACCTTACCGTCGGTCCAGCGGCGCACCGCCGCGGTTTCCATGTCGCAGGCGATCGCTCTCTGTTCGACGCCAAGCGCGAGCTTGGCGTCAGGCTTCAAGACGATATTCGTGTGCAAGATCTTCCCAAAGTGAAAGGGGGTTCTAAGGTTTGTCGCCGTTTCTCTAAGCGGGACGACGAAGTCCAGTTCCACCTCGCGGACGTCGGCAATCACGTCTCCGTGGCGGACGTCCTTCTGCATGCTCCCGCATAATCCGGCGCTGATAACGAGCAACCATTCGTTGCCGTTCAATCCGTTCAGCTTGTCGGTGGTCTTCAGAGCCCCGATGCCGGTCTTGAGCAGAACCACGCGGCGCCCCGCGACGACGCCCTCATAGCGGTCGTCGCCCGCGAGTTCCAGATTAAGGGCGTTAGCCAGCGGACGCGCTTCCCACTTCGTTGCCGCAGTAATGAGAATCGGGGCCTTCGGGAGGGGGGCGCGTGGAGCGTTTTCCGGGTCTTCCAGCACGGTATTCGAGGGGTTGGTCCTGTCGTCAGTCATGCACGGTAGATTATCCCATTTTCCCGGCTCTCGTGCACACGCTTTATTGAGCTTAGTGCTCCAAAGGAGGGCAGTTCTTGTTGCCGTTGGCTCTGCAGGGGTCGTAATAAGGCGGCTGATAAGCTGGCGCGGGCCGAAACCGGGCGGCGGCGGCCTGAGACCATTCCGCGGTGATTTCAGAGCCTCTCCCGGAGCGGATGTAGTCGATCAAGAGACCGAACAGTTGCCGCTCGCACTGGCCAAGATTCGCCGACAGCTCGTTGACGATCAGGGTGTCCCTGTCGGACTCGAAACGGTAAGGGTAGCTCGGGAGGGTTAATCTCGTGTTGACGGGAACCTTGTCGAGCGTGCCGCAGGCCGCTACTGCGTAATCTTTGAACCTAGGAAGGCTCCCGGAAAAGGGAAACTGGATGTTTAGGGGGGCGGCCGGGGTTGCCGGAGCCGGAGGAACATAAGGACGTATCTCGGCCGGGACGGCAGGACGAACCGAAACCCTTCTCAGCTCAGCGTTATCCCTGCCTCCGCCGGCAAGATAATCGTATACCTGAGCGCATTCTTCGAGCCCTTCGGGTCGCGGGGCATCATTCGCGAAAAACGGCGAGTGAGGCTGAGGGATGCCGTTCAACTCGGACTGGGAAATGGTTCCCGGCCCGTCGCAGGAGCGAAGGGCGATATCGAGCAGGGTAATCCTCAGACGCGCATCATGGTCCTTGTTCGCGATTTGGACTTGGCGGCGAGCTTTATCCGCGAGCTCCTTGATTGCGTCCGCGCGAAGCGACGCCACGCTGTATCCATCTATGGGCACCCCGCGGGACCGATTGACTTGAGCTCGCTCCTTCACGGCCTGGGCCTTTTTTTTCTTGAGGTTCTTCTTCAAATAGGCCTTTTCGGCGTCCAGTTCCACGTCCGTAAAGGGGAAGAATCCGGCTTCGGTATCCGCCAGCTGAGCGTCGTATGCCTCGACCTCGAATTCCCCGGGCGTCAAAACGTCGCCCACTCCGGGCGTCGTGGCCTGGCGAAAATGCATAAGCTCATGAAGAATCGTTGAGGCCAGAGCGCTGGGATTCGAGAAGGCGGATGGGAAAATGCGCGCGACGCCGTCCGACGCGAAGTTGCCGCTTTCCTCAATGCCCAACGTTTCCGTTCCCCGACGACGGCCTATCTCATTTTGAATGGCGTAGCTGCCGACGGCGGCCACGACCGGGATAAACGAGATCTTTTTCCCGTTTTGCGGGCTGCGAAGCACGCTGGTGCGCGTAGGGAACACGGGGCCGCCGTATTGGAAACTCAGGATGTCATAGGCGCGAATCGTAAGCCAAAGGGCCTTCTCACGGGCGTCATTTCGCTGAGCGCGGTCCAATGTCTTGTCATTCGCCGCATCCAACTGCTCCCGGATTTCCGCGAGGTCCTTGTCCTTCGGCCGCTGAAAAGCGGCGGCGTCCTGGACGGACCAGCAGAGGAGAATGGCCGCGAACGCGCTTTTCATGGAATCACCTCGAAGTCGATGTAGGGGGTTTTGAATTTGACCTGCCAGCGTTCTCGCGGGCCGCCGGGCTTCTGCCTCTCGGCGATGAGCTTCTCCTGGTCGTAGACGGCTCGAATGCGATATCGGCCTGGCCTCAATAAGAGGTACGTCCACAGCTGGGTGTAATCCCCGACCTGGGCCTCTTCGTCGGCAGGATCGGCGTATTCGTCGGGATCGTGATAGGCCCAGGCGATCGTCGTCGTCGAAGCGCCGGGCGCCAGCCACTGCTGCTTTGCCGGGTCCTGCAATTCCTCGGTCTGCTTGCGATCGTCGAAGTCCCGGTCCCACCGGATCATGGCGATGTGCCGTTCCTGCTCCGAAAGGCCCTTCTTTTCCAAAGCCGCCTCAAAGGCGTCGCGTTCGCGCTGGTCCTTCGGGAGGAGCCTTCCATCCTCGGTTTCATAGTCGAAGCGGACGCGGCCGGCGCCCCGCTGCGGCACCAAGGAGGCGCCTTTCGCGTTGAGCACCTGGAGATAGATGTCATGCTTGGAAACGCAATTCTCATGCATGGCCCACGGGTCTCGAAAGACCATTCCTTCCACGCGGATCTTCCTGTCGCCGATGTTCTTCATCTCGAGCTTGTACCAGACGGACTTCCCAGCTTTAATGACCGTCTTGTTCAGGCTCAACGTCAGCTGGACCGGCCCTTTGGCGGCTCTGACCTGCGCGGCAGGTTTGGACCCGGCGAAGCAAGGCCGCGCGCTCAGGAGTAGGGCAGTCAGGAGGGAAAATGATCGAATGTACATAGTCAATAGTACTCCGTACAAAAAAAATGAGAAGCGACTTGTGATCGCTTCCCTGGACTCGCCCGGTTACGGCCGGGCCGTGGATACCCCGGGGCCAATTCCCCGAGCTACAGAGTGACTGCAGGTATGATAACTTTGAACGTCCCCTTCATCGAGGGTCTTTATACCCAGACGTGGTAGGCCCGACTGGGCGAAGCCTTACGCCGATGCGGCGGCCCTCTTCGCGTAGCCGTTGGCGAGGTACCACACCACGGCGTCATTCAGCGCGACCTTGGCGGGGCGGGGAGCGAAGCCGAGCTCCTTCTTCGCCTTCTCCGATGAGAACCACATGTAGTGCTTGGCCATCTTGATCGCGTCGAGCGGCGCCATCGGGGTCGTGCCGCGCAGCACGGCGATCGCGGTGTCCACGGCGCCGAAGGCGTAGGCGATCGCGTAGGGCGTCTTGAACTTGGGGCCGGGAAGGCCGGACACTTCGGCCAGAAGATCGAGGACCTGCTTGAGCGTGAGGTTCTCGCCGCCGAGGATGTAGCGCTCGCCGATGCGGCCCTTCTGCGCCGCGAGCCAGTGGCCCATCGCGACGTCCTCGACATGAACGATGTTCAAACCGGTGTCGATGTATGACGGAATTCGTCCGTTCAAAAAGTCCACAACCATTTTACCCGTCGGCGTGGGCTTGATGTCGTAGGCGCCGATGGGCGCGGCCGGGTTGACGATCACGACCGGCAGTCCTTCCTTCCCAAGGCGCCGGGCCAGGACGTCGGCCTGAAACTTGGATTTTTTATAGTGGCCGACGATCTCGTCGAGGGAGCCGTACTCGCTGGTCTCATCGACGGGAGTGTGGTCGTCGGGCACCTTCACCGCCGCGACCGAGGAGCAGTGCACGATCCGCTCGGCGCCGGCCTTGGCCGCCGCGCGCAGGACGATCTCCGTGCCCTCGACGTTGGCGCGGTACATATCGTCGGGGTTGGGAATCCAGATGCGATAGTCGGCCGCGACATGGAACACGAACCGGCAGCCTTTGACGCCTTCCTCGATCGCGGCCTTATCCGTCAGGCCGCCCTCGACGATCTCGACATCGAGCCCGGAAAGGTTCTGCCGGTCGCTGCCTTTACGGGCTAGAGCCTTCACCTTGAGCCCCTGCTTGAGCAATAGGCGGACGAGGCTGGCGCCCACGAAGCCGGTCCCGCCGGTGAGAAAAGCCGAATCCACTAGAGCCGCGCCTCCGGAATGGTCGTGCCCGGGAAGGATTGTCTATAAAAATAGACAGAGCGCGGGGACATGGTGCCTGGCGCCGGGCGTGCCGCTCGGCCGGCCAAGCTCATCCTAGTGCTTCGATCCCGCCGTTTCCTTCGGCTCGGCCTTGGCGAGGACTTCCTCGTAGGTGCCGGTGCGGTCGTAGGAGAGCGCGACCTTCTTCGGGGCCTTGATGGACGCGAAGTCGGCGACCATCTCGAAGAATTTAGAGATGCTCGAGAAGGAGTCGGCGACCGAGGTGGGCTCGAAGCCGCAATGCGTCATGCAGTTGAGGCACTTCGGGTTGCCGGACGCGTGGCCGTACTTAGACCAGTCGGTCGTCGAGAGAAGCTCTCCGTAGGTCTTGGCGTAGCCGCCCTCGTTCATGAGGTAGCACGGGCGCTGCCAGCCGAACACGTTGCGCAGGGGGTTGCCCCAGGGCGTGCACTCGTAGGTGCGCTTGCCCTCGAGGAAGTCCATATAAAAGGGCGAGTGATTGAACGCCCAGCCCTTCGTGCGCCAGTCCTTGAGCGCTTCTTTGAACCAGGCCTTGGACTGCTCTTGCTTAAGGAAGAGCTGCTGCTCCGGGGCTTTTTCATACGCGTAGCCGGGGGAGATCATCATGCCGTCGAGGCCCATGGCCATGTTTTCGTCGAAGAACTGGCGGAACTCATCGGCGGACTCGCCCTGGAAGATGGTCGAGTTCGTCATCACGCAGAAGCCCAGCTTCTTGGCGAGCTTGATGGCCGAGATCGCGGTCTTGTACACGCCCTGCTGGCAGACCATGCGGTCGTGCGTTTTTTCGACGCCGTCGAGATGGACGGAGAAGATGAGGTAGGGGGAGGGCTTGAACTTGTGGATGTTCTTCTCGAGCAGGATCGCGTTGGTGCAGAGGTAGACGGGCTTCTTGCGCTCGATGAGGCCGTCGACGATCTGCTGGATCTCGGGGTGGATCAAGGGCTCGCCGCCGGCGATGGAGACGATGGGGGCGCCGCACTCTTCGACGGCGTCGAAGACTTCCTGGGGCGTCATGCGCTTGCGCAGGATGTCGGTGGGGTACTGGATCTTGCCGCAGCCGGCGCACTCGAGGTTGCAGGCGAACAGGGGCTCGAGCATCATGACGAGCGGATATTTTTCGACGCCCTTCATCTTCTGCGTGACGAGGTACTTGAAAACGGACAGCTGAGCCTGCATGGACATGGCCATTATTTATTGTCTCCTGAAATTACGCGCGGGCGAGGCCCTGGGCGAGGGCCTTGCGATAGACGCCCAACGCCTGAAGCGGGAAGTTGTTGCGGTACATCGTGTACTCGAGGTAGTACACCTTGGGGAAGCCCGTGCCGGTGAACTCGGTCTCGTCCCAGGTGCCGTCCGGGCGTTGGGTGGAGAGCAGATGCTCGACGCCGCGCTTGAGCTCGGGGCCGTAGTCGCCGACGGCCATCAGGGACATGATCGCCCACGCGGTCTGCGTCGGCGTGGCCGGGCCCTTGCCCTTGAGCGACGGATCGGAGTAGGTCTCGCAGGTCTCGCCCCAGCCGCCGCTCGGAAGCTGAACGGACTTCAGCCACGACGCGGCGCGGCGGGCATAAGGCTGGTTCATGTTCTCGCCGATCGCGGCGAGGCCGCGCAGAGACTGCCAGGTGCCGTAGATGTAGTTGACGCACCAGCGGCCGTACCAGGAGCCGTCGGTTTCCTGCTCGGCCTTGACGAACTTGATCGCCTTGGCGGCGGCGGGGTAGGACGCGTCGTAGCCGCAGTAACCGAGGAGCTCGAGCACGCGCGCGGTGATGTCGCTCGTGGGCGGGTCGATCATCGCGTTGTGGTCGGCGAAGGGGATCGCCTCAAGGACGACCTTCGTGTTCTCCTTGTCGAAGGCCGCGAAGCCGCCCGTGACGGACTGCATGCTCATGAGCCAGTTCAGGCCGCGCAGGAAGGACTTCTCGCGGATCTGGGCGTTGGGCTCCTCGAGATGCACGTGGCGCAGGGCGAGCAGCACCATCGCGGTGTCGTCGACGTCGGGGTAGAACGGGTTGTTGAACTGGAAGTGCCAGCCGCCCGTCGGGCCGTTGGGATTGGTGACCGACCAATCCCCGCGGATCTTGATCTCTTTAGAAATGGTCCATTGGGCGGCTTGGACGAGCGCGGGGTGCGAGCGGTCGAGGCCGGACTCGGCGAGCGCGATCATCGTGATCGCGGTGTCCCAGACGGGGGAGCGCGAGGGCTGGTAGCGCGTGGAGTCCTCGGACGGGACCTCGAGGCGGTCGAGCTCCTGCTGCAGGGCGACGAGGCGGGGGTCCGTGTCGGGGTAGCCGAGGCACTTCATCGCCATGATCGCGTTGACGATCGGGGGGAAGATGGCGCCGGGGCCGTCGGAATCTTGGAGACGCTCGAGGATCCAGTCCTCGGCCAGGCGCAGGGCCCAGACGCGGATCCAGTGGCCGCCGCGGCCTTCCATGCCCTTGAGGAACGAGTCCCAGACGAGGAAGAAGGTCGTCCACGAGACGAAGGAGTGCGGGGGAACCGCGTCGCGCAGCGGAATGTGGCGGCGCGAGTCGGGGAACAGTTCGTCGACGGTCGCGTGCGGGGGGCACGGGATCGCGGGCTGGAACGCCCAGACGATCGACAACGGGACGACGATCGGGCGCGTCCACGCCGACATCTCGTACAGGTTGAAGTAGAACCACTTCGGGAACAGCATGATCTCGGGCGGGATCGAGGGGATGCCGCGCCAGTCATATTGGCCGAAGAGGGCGAGATAGAATTTGGTGTAGGAGTTGGCCTTGTGCACGCCGCCCAGGGCCTTGATGCGCTTGCGTGCGGCTTCGAGGCGGGGCTCATTGGGGGAGTGGCCGGCGAACTTCAGCGCCCAGTAGCCCTTGACCGTCGCGGAGATCTCGGAGGGGCCGTTGTCGTAGATCGGCCACCCGCCGTCGGGATTCTGCTTATTGAGGATATGGTTGGCCAGGCGGCGGACCTTGACCGAGGTTCCTCGGCCGAGGAAATTCAGGAGCATGATCGTGTCGGAATCGATCGTGGTGTCGCCGAAGATGGGGCCGCACCAGTAGCCGTCCTCCTGGTTCTGCATGCGCAGCAGCGCTTCCTGGGAACGAAGGATCGCGTCGCTCAGGCGCTCGGGAGTCTCTTTAGAGGAAGCGAGGCGGGGGCCCGGACGGATGCTGTCAAGAAGATCGACGGGCTTGCGGTCGCGGCCGAGCGTGAGCCAACCTGACACCATATTCTTGATCATGCCCATCATTATACCACGGACGGCGACGACTCGCGTAAGCTTATGACGGCCCGGCGGCGGATTCATGTCCTCCGGGGACGCTCGGATTGACCTCGCTCCGGGGTCCGTCCGCGACGCATAAAGAACCCTTGTCGCGGCGGACCCCAGGCCCCGGAGGACATGAATCCGCCGCCGGGCCTTATGATCTCAATGGAAATCGGCCATCCAGCTTCCATGCCGTTGCGCGCTCCGCGAAGAAGCCCATCGCCGCCCCGCATCGGTGTTGGCTCGAGTTCGCCTGCGCCGATGGACAAAGCGCGCGCAATGAGGCATAATCGGCGACCTTCGATAGTGTGGATTAGGAGACAACGAATGATTCTTCGCCGAGCTGCCGCCATCGCGGCCATCGCCTTCATCGCCGCCGCCTGCGGCCCCAAGGAGAAAGCGGTCAAGATCGCCGTCGCGGTTCCGCTGACCGGAGACATGGGCACGGAAGGCCAGGGCCTGCGCCGCGCCGTCGAGATGGCGGTCGAGGAAGCCAACGCCGCCAAGCGGTTCCCTTATAAGCTCGTCGCCGCGCCGTATGACGACCGCGCCGACCAGAAGGAGGCCGTGAACGTCGCCAACCTGATCATCTCGGACCCGAACGTCATCGCCGTCGTCGGCCACTACAACTCCGGCTGCGCGATACCGGCCGCCAAGGTTTACGCGCGCGCGCCCGTGGCCATGATCTCGCCGGCCGCGACGAACCCCGTGGTCACGTCACAGCAGGATTCCGCGGACTGGTCGGGGCCCCGCATGGTGTTCCGCGTCGTCCCGACCGACGACGTCCAGGGCTCCTACGCCGCGATGTTCGCCTACAAGAGCCTCGGCAAGCGCCGCATGACCTTGCTGCACGACAAGACCGCGTACGGCCAGGGCCTGGGCGAGCAGTTCAAGAAGACCTTCCTCGAGCTCGGCGGCAAGATCGTCAGCGAGGACGGCATCTCCGTCGGCGACAAGGACTTCAAGGCGCTGCTCACCAAGATCAAGGGCGACGCCTCCAAGCCCGAGGGCATCTACTTCGGCGGCCTTTACACCGAGGCGGGCCTCATCCTCAAGCAGATGCGCGAGCTCGGCCTGAAGGATCCGTTCGCGTTCATCTCCGGAGACGGCGCGAAGACGCCGAGCATCTTCGATGTCGCCGGAGACGCGGCCGACGGAGCGTATCTCTCGATCGTCGGCGTGCCGGTCGAGGAGCTGCCGAGCGCTGCGACCTTCGTGGAGAGCTACAAGAAGCGCTGGACCGGGTCGGGCGAGGACCTCAAGCCCTTCGACCATTTCGGCTACGAGGCAGCCCAGGTCATCTTCGCTGCGATGGAACGGGCCGGCGGCCCGGACCGGGTAAAGGTCATCGAGGAGCTTCGAAAGACGAACTACAAAGGCGTGCTCGGCACGACGACCTTCGACGCCAAGGGTGACACGCTCAACAAGATCGTGACGATGACGCGCGCCCGCGCCAAGGACCGCGCGTTCCCGTCCGTCAAATAGATAAGTGCTGATCCAGCAGCTCGTCAACGGACTCACGCTCGGCGCGATCTATTCGCTGATCGCTCTCGGCTACACCCTTGTCTACGGCATCCTCACCATGATCAACTTCGCGCACAGCGAGGTGCTGATGCTCGGCGCGTTCATGGCGCTCGGCCTGGCGGCGTTGCTTCCCGCGGTCTTCGGCACAGGTCTCGTCGGCCTCGTCGGGATGTTCGTCCTCAGCATGGCGGGCGCGGGCCTCATCAACGTGATCATCGAGCGCTTCGCCTACCGCCCGCTGCGCCATATCTCGCGCTTAGCACCCCTGATCTCCGCGATCGGCGTTTCCATCATCCTGCAGAACGGCGTGTTCCTTTGGGTCAGCACCCAGTCCCTGCGCTTCCCCGAGCCCGTCGTGATCGGACAGGTGGACGTGTTCGGCGCGACGGTCAGCACCTTGCAGATCATCATCCTCGCCTCGGCCCTCATCCTGATGGGCCTGCTCCACTTCTTCGTCGAGCATACCAAGCTCGGCAAGGCGATGCGCGCCTGCTCCGACGACATCCAGACCGCGGGCCTCATGGGCATCAACGCCGACTACATCATCGCGCTGACCTTCTTCGTCGGCGGCGCGCTGGGCGGGGCGGCAGGCGTCCTCTACGGGATGAACTACGGCTCGATCAAGTACAACCTCGGCTTCCTGCCGGGCGCGAAGGCCTTCACCGCGGCGGTGCTCGGCGGCATCGGCAATATTCGAGGCGCGGTCCTCGGCGGCTTCATCCTCGGCTTCATCGAGGTCCTCGTCTCCGGCTACATCCCCAACGGGGCGCAGTGGCGGGACGTCATCACCTTCACGGTCCTCATCGTCGTCCTGCTGGTCCGCCCGTCGGGCCTGCTCGGCGAGAAGATCGCGGAGAAGGTATGAGCAAGATCCTGCGCTGGCGCTGGACGCCCTGGGTCGCGCTGGCGCTCGCGGCGGCGTTCCCGTTTCTCGCAGCGACGGTCGACGCCCAGTACCTCGTGCGCGTCGGCGGCGTGATCGGCCTGTTCATGCTCCTGGGCCTGGGGCTGAACTTCACGCTCGGCTACGCCGGGCTCTTCGATCTCGGGTTTATCGCCTTCTATGCGATAGGCGCTTATACGACGGCGATCGCGATGCGCGCGGGAGTGCCGGCGCCGTTCGCCCTCGTCCTGGCCGTGCTGATCTCGCTCGCGATCCGCGCTCTGCTGGGGCTGACCATCTTACGCTTGCGGGGCGATTATCTGGCCGTCGTCACGATGGGCTTCGGCGAGATCACGCGGCTGACGATCAACAACCTCGACGCCCTGACGAACGGCCCCAAGGGCCTGCAGCTCGCGCCTTGGCGGCCGCTGAGCTTCATCTCCTCCGACCCGAACGTCCAATACTACCTCCTTATCCTGCTCGCGGTCGCGGCCAGCGTCGTCGCCTCGAACCGCCTCGAGGACTCGCGCGTCGGCCGCGCCTGGGTGGCCATCCGCGAGGACGAGATCGCGGCCCGGCTCTCCGGCATCCCGGTCCGCCATTACAAGCTCCTCGCCTTCACGCTCTCCGCGGCCTTCGCCGGCCTGGCCGGCGGGCTGTTCGCCCAGTGGGAGCAATTCGTCTCGCCTGAGTCCTTCGTCTTCTGGGAATCCATCCTCGTCGTCTCCATCGTCGTGCTCGGCGGCATGGGCTCGATCCCGGGCGTGCTGGTCGGCGCCCTCGTCCTGGTCGGCTTCCCGCCGCTCATGCAGTGGAAGCTGTCGGCGGACTGGATCAACTACCGCTACTTGTTCTTCGGGCTCATACTCGTGCTCGTCACGCTGTTCAGGCCGCAGGGGATCCTGCCGTCCTCTCGCCGTGAAGCGGAGTTGACCTCATGACGCACAAAGCCCCGCCGCTCGGACGCATCCTGCTCGAGGTCAAGGACCTCGCCCAGCATTTCGGCGGCCTCAAAGCCGTCGACCAGGTCAACCTCACCATCCACGAGGGGGAGATCGTCTCGGTCATCGGGCCGAACGGGGCCGGAAAAACCACCTTCTTCAACGTGCTGACCGGCGTCTACCCCGGCACGCGCGGCGAGATCCTCTTCAACGGCCAGGAGCTTCGCGGCATGTCGGGCCACGCCATCGTCGCCGTGGGCGTCGCCCGCACCTTCCAGAACATCCGACTCTTCTCGCACATGACGGCCCTTGAGAACGTGATGGTGGGCCGCCACACGCGCACCGTTCAGTTCCTGCTCGGCCCGCTGTTCCGGACCGCGGCCTTCAAGAACGAGGAAAAGGCGGTCGAGCTGATGGGCAAGGAGCTGCTCGAATTCGTCGGGCTGAAGGCCCTGGGCAACGAACTGGCGAAGAACCTCCCATACGGCGCCCAGCGCAAGCTCGAGATCGCCCGCGCGCTCGCCTCCGAGCCGAAGCTCCTCATCCTCGATGAGCCGACCGCCGGCATGAACCCGACGGAGTCGAAGGACCTGGTCGCGCTCGTGCGCAAGGTCCGAGAGCGCGGCGTCACCGTGCTCCTCATCGAACATCAGATGCGCGTCGTCATGGACATCTCCGACCGCGTCTTCGTCTTCGACTACGGTGTGAAGATCGCCGAAGGCTCGCCCAAAGAGGTCGTCGCCAACGCTCGCGTCATCGAGGCCTATCTCGGCAAGGAGGGCGCGTCATGACGATGAAGCCTCCCGCGATGCTCGAGCTGTCGGGCGTGCACGCCGTCTACGGGAAGAAGATCCGCGCCCTCAAAGGAGTTTCGCTCGAGGTTCGCGCCGGCGAGGTCGTGGCCCTCATCGGCAACAACGGCGCCGGAAAGACCACGATCATGAAGACCGTGGCAGGGCTGCTGCAACCCGAGAAGGGCACCGTCCGCTTTCAGGGCCGCGACCTGCCCGGCATGCCGCCCGACCAGATCATGCGCATGGGGCTCTCGCTCGTGCCGGAAGGCCGCCGCATCTTTCCGCGCCTGTCCGTGATGGAAAACCTCGAGATGGGCGCCTACTCGCGCCGAGAGAAGGACCTGTCGCGCGAGTATGACCATGTTTTTCACCTCTTCCCGGTGTTGGGAAAGAGGCGTTCACAGTTTGGAGGCACATTGTCCGGCGGCGAGCAGCAGATGCTCGCGATGGGCCGCGCCCTGATGGCCGCGCCGAAGCTTCTCATGCTCGACGAGCCCTCGATGGGCCTCGCCCCTGTCGTCGTGGACAAGATCTTCGAGATCATCGAGCTCATCAACAAGGAAGGCGTGACCGTGTTCCTCGTCGAGCAGAACGCCAAGCGCGCCCTGCGCGCGTCCACGCGCGCCTACGTGCTCGAGACCGGGGAGATCGTGGCCACCGCCGACAGCGCCACCCTGATGAAGGACCCCGCCGTGCAAAAAGCGTATCTCGGCCTGCACTAAATAGAGTAAAATGTTCCTCACGCCGGGATAGCTCAGCGGTAGAGCAGCTGTTTCGTAAACAGCAGGTCGTCGGTTCGAATCCGATTCCCGGCT
>CAZIBN010000036.1:0-9722 GCA_964537395.1 uncultured Elusimicrobia bacterium | reverse complement strand
CGCCGTCATATAAATCAGGTATTTGCTAATCTTTTCCTCAATGAATACGGCCCGGCGTTGGCTGTTGGTGACGGCGCATTTCATGTGCCCCCTGCTCTTCTTCACCAACCTTACGCGAAACCCTTATGTTTCGCAGATCGCGCTGCTGAACATCGTGATCGCGCTCGCCTTCGCCGTCTGGACCTGGCGCGAGATGGAGCGTCCCGGGGGCTCGAAGCTGCCGAGGCTCCCCATCGAGTGGCCGCTGGCCGCGGTCGTCGTCGTCTGGGGCGCGAGCTGGCTGCACGCGTACTTCGGCCACGTCGCGTTTTTCAGGCCGTCGATGGCCTCGGAAGGCGCGCGCGGCGCGATGTTCCTGCTCGTCAATTGCATGGCCGCGTTCTGGCTCGCCGCCTCGGTCGCATCCGAGGAGGAGGACGGTCCCGAGGTCGAGCTAGGGCCATGGATCGCCTTCGTCTGCTTGTGGGGCCTGCTCTGGGTCGCGTTCCCGGCGGCGCGCACGCGCATCGGCGCGCCTACCGACGACTTCTTCGCGCTCGCCTGGGATCCCTATGGCGCCCTCGTGTGGGCCGCTGGCCTCGGCGCGACGAGCTGGCTGTGCCGGCGCGGGCGCGCGATCGACTTCCTCCATCTCGCCTTCGCGGCGGGCTTTCTCGCGGCGCTGTACGGCGTGTGCCAGTATTTCAACTATGAGCTGGTGTGGCCCAACGTCCTCAATCCCTACGGCGGCCGCGCGGTCTCGACTTTCGGCAACCCCAACTTCCTCTCCACGTATAACGCGGCGCTGATGCCGTCCGCGCTCGCGCTTTTTCTCGCCGAGAAGTCCGGCGCGCGACGCTGGTCCTACGGGATCCTGTTCCTGGTCCTTGGCGCGGCGCTGCTCGCGACCCTGACGCGCTCGTCCTGGGGAGGCGCCGCTATCGGCGTGGCGGCGCTGTTGTTCTCACCGCGGTTGCGCGCGCGGATCAAGGAGGAGCCGCGAAGCGCCGGGCTGCTGCTCGGGCTGGCGCTCGCCCTGGCTCTCGCCTGGCCCGCAAGCACGATCTCGGCCGGCTACACTCCCAGCTTCATCGGCCGGCTGACGGAATACTCGGAGGTCGCCAAGCGGGACGGCTTTTACAGCCCGTGGCATCAGCGCGTGCTGATCTGGACCTCGGCGTGGACGATGGGCAACGAGAGCCCGCTCCTGGGCAAAGGCGCGGGGCTCTTCGAGCTGTTCTACCCTTTTTATCAGGGGAATCTGCTTCACGCGAGCAAGTACTACCACAACATGCGCACGCACGCGAACAACTCTCACAATGAGATCCTCGAGGTGTTCTCGCAGACCGGCCTTCTTGGGCTCGGCGCGTTCCTGTGGCTGTGGGCCACGTTTTTCCTGACCTCCTTGCGCTGGCTCAAGACGAAGGCGGGGGAGGACCCGGTCTGGGTCGGAGCCGTCGCCGGCGTCGCGGCCGTGCTTGCCGACAATCTCCTGAACGTGTCCTTGCACTTTGCCGTGCCCGCCTTCCTGTTCTGGTGGCTCGCGGGGACGGCCATGGGCCGCGGAGCCAGGGAGGGCGGAGCCTTCCGAACCTGGGCGCCTGCGCTCGCCGCGCGCCGCGGCGTCGGTGCCGTTCTGATCGGCGCGACTTTGTTCGCGGCGTGGTGGCAGGTGCGATTCTGGCAGCGCGAGGCCTGGTACTTCGCTGGCTTCAAGCAGATACGCCAAGGCAATATGCCGGCCGCGATCCGTTCCCTGGAGCGGTCCCGTGCATGGGGCCCGCGCGAGGTCAACTCGATCTACGAGCTGGGCAACGCCTTCGCGCGCTCAGGCCAGCCGGTCAAGGCCGCCGAAGCTTATGAGGGCGCGATGCAGGCCAACGCGGGCTATGACGAGATATATTTCAACCTGGGCACGGTGTACGCCTCCCAGCTTGGGCAGCCTGAAAAGGCTGGAGGCTTCTTTGAAACGGCGTGGGCTCTTAATCCTCTATCGGAGGCGGCGGTCAACGGCCTCAGCGCGTTCTATCTGCGCGATCCCGCAAAACACAAAGCGCCCGCCGAGGCGCTGCTCACCGAGGCGACAAAGCTATATCCGGAGAACACGAACCACTGGAACAACCTCGGATATCTGCTGACGCTGGACAAGCGCTGGGCCGAGGCCGAGGCCGTCTACGCCCGCGCCGTGGAGATCCAGCCCGAGGCCGTCGTGTTCGAGCGGAACCTTCTCGCCGTCGCCAGCCAGTCGGGGCGCCCCAAGGCGGCGATCCTCAAGGACCTCGAGGAGCTCCGATCGCTCGATGCGGACGTCTCGAAGGGGGACTGGTCTCAGAAGGCGCTGGCCAGAGCCGCCGCCCTCACGGCGCGACGTCCGGCTTTCCTGAAAGCCCGCTTCATCTATGGAAGCCTGCTGCTCGCAAACAGGCGCCCGGCCGAGGCTGTCGTCGAGCTCGAGGCCGTCATCGCCCGGGACCGCGCTCGTGCGGCGCCGCGCGTCAACCTCGCCAACGCCTATCTGGCCCTGGGGCGGCAGGCGGACGCCGAGGCCCAGCTGCGGGCCGCGCTCGCGCTGGAGCCGGGGAACCCCGCTCTACGCGCCCGTTTGACCGCGATGGGGCGTGTTCCCTGAATCAAGGCGGCTCGGTAAAATTTGCGTAATAATTCAGCAATCGTGTTCTCTTATGATTCAGCTTGACCGGGGCAGGTGCGCCTGCAACCTCGTTATTTCATGCTTTTGAAGAACATCGCCATCATAGCCGCTTTTTTGCTGGGCCTCACAGCCCCGCCCGTTCTCGCTCAGACAGAGGATGAGGGCGGCGCGGCCTTGAGCCGTCCGATGACCCTCGCCGTGCGTTTTTACGAGCAAGGCGAGGACATCCAGGCGATGGATCGCTTCATGGAGATCCTGACGAAGGGAGACCCCTCCGAGCGCTCGATGGCCAACGAGTACATCAATCTGATCACGCATCGCATGAACACCGGCGGCGGCGCCAGCGGCGCTCCTGCGCCGAAGGCTGGAGTGACCGTTGCCGAGCCCGTCAACGGGAACGCGGCAAGCCCCATCCGTCGGGCCGACCCGGCCGCGTCCGCGCGCGTCGCGCCCGAGACGATCAGCGACGGCCAGGCCGCGCGCTCCTCCCGGACGACTCACGACGATTCGATCGACGACGACTCCACGCGCTCCTCGGCCCGCAGAAAGGCCGCGCCCGCCCGCGCGCGCGCCGACGACATGCCGGCGGCGAACAAGACCTTGATGCGAAAAGAGATCCGAGCGCGCCTGCGCAGCGCCGTCGAAAAAAGCCTTGGCGACATCAAGCAGATCGAAGGCGTGCGCGTCGTCATGCGCGAGAACGGCGACCCCGAGGCGATCGGCATCCCAACGCCCATGCTGTTCCAGGCCGGCATCGCGTTCCAGCCCGGTGCGTCCAAGATCCTCGATCCTCTGACGAAGCTCGTGTTCGCGCTCGGCACGACCCAGGCCGTGATCCTGCCGGAAGGCACCGCGATCGGAGACGCGAAGGTCATGGACATGCGCCGTACGATGGGCATCTCCTCCCATTTTTTCAACGCGGGCGTCGCCCCGCCTCGCGTGCGCGTCAATCTTCTGAACACGCAGGTGGACATCCCGAAGGGCCTGATGGACTTCAAGGGCGTCGTCATCGTGTTCGTGTACAACCAGCCGCTGAACCTTGTCGTGGAAAGCGCTGTCGGAGACGAGCTTGGGCCGCCCATCTCGCTCGGTGTGTATCCGCCGACCTTTCGGCCCGCGCGCGGGCAGGGCGTCATCATCGAGTTTTCCGTCTCTGATCCTCCCGCCGGGCTCGTGTCCTGGAAGTTCCAGCTTCTGCAGCCGTCTCGCGACGGAGCCGAGCTGGCGCCGCTCCAGGACGTCGTCGGCGGCGGCCCGGTGTTCCATCAGATCTTTTGGAACGGGAAGCAGAACTACTTCGGCGAGACGCTGGCGCCCGGACGTTATGAGTGCGTGCTGACCGCCCTGGACGCGAAGAACCGCCAGCGTTCGGTGCATCGATGGATCCAGGTGCTCGATGACGGCCCCTCCGAGAAGCTGCTCGCTGATTCGTCTCCTGCCGAGGGCTCGAAGACAGAAGCGGCGTCGCCGGAGAAGACGCGTTCGCCCGCCGTCGCAGGCGCGCTGGCGCCTAGCGCCGACATGGCCGGCGCCGCGGAAAAGCCGCTTGTCGCGGGCGTAAAAGCGGCGCCGAAGGCCGTCGAGCTCACATCTCGCGCCGAGACCCCTCGCGTCAAGCGCCAGATCACCAAACGCCCGGTCCGCGGCAAGAAGGCGGGGAAGGCCGATAAGGGCAAGGCCGCCCGCACGAGCGAGCCAAAGGCCGCGGCAGCCGCGCCGGAAACGGAAGCCGCGCCTGAGGCCGCGGCCGCGAAGGCGCCCGCGAAGAGCGCGCCCGGCGAATGGGCTTTGAATTTCAATAAGGGAACGTACCAGCTGACGCCGGAGGCCGAGAAGCTCCTTGCGAAGGCCGCCGCCGAGGTCCCCGCGCATCCGCTCGAGAATCTCCGCGTGACCGGGCACAGCGGAGCGGAGGAAGCCGACGGCGCGGCGCTCGCCGGCCAGCGGGCCAAGATGGTGGCCAGCATCCTCGTCAACCGCTATCAGGTGGAGTCCAAGCGCATCTTCATGACCTCCGCCGCGTCAGGCGCGGGTGCGAAGGTCGATCTCGCGTTCGCGAGGACCGAATGAGCGCCAACATCGACCAGCTCATCGACACCTTGGCCTTCGGCAAGGCCAAGCCGCAGTCCGGCCCGTGCCTGGGCCTGTACCTGAGCCCCGAGATGCTGTACATCGCCGAAACGCGCCCCGGGAAGGGCGGCGCTATCACCGTCGACCATCTCGTGCGCATACCGATCCCGCCCGACAGCAAGGCGGCGGCCACCGGCACCATGACGATGAGCACGGACTTCCTCGCCGATCCGGCCAAGATCGGTGGGCTGATCAGGCAGTCCATGTCCCAGATCCGCTGGAACTCCAAGAACGTGGTCGTCACGCTCTCTCACCACCTGGGGCTGCTGCGCTATTTCCCGATGCCGCCGATGGAGCGGCGCTTCCTGGCGACCTCCGTGCCTATCGAAGCCAAGAAATACATCCCGATCCCGTTCGACGCGCTGGCGCATGACTTCCAGGCGGAGATGATGCCGCCCGACGCGGCCGGCAAGCCTCGCCTGGGGGTGCTCATCGCGGTCACGCAGAACAAGAACCTCGCGAACATCTCCGGGCTGCTCACCTCCCTCGGCCTGAACCTGGTCGGCCTCGAGGTCGCGCCTTGCTCTGTCCTGCGCCTCTGGCAGGCCGTCGAGCCCGCCAAGGGGCCTGCGCCTTTCGTGCAGGCCCATTTCGACGGCGGCAACGTCCGCATCATGATCTGCGACCGCGGCTTGCCTGTCTTCTTCCGCGAGGTGTTCATGGGCGCCACTGCGTCGCTCTCCGACCAGCGCAAGGTGGACATGACCGGCTGCCTCTCCTTCGCCCAAAAGCAGCTCGGCATGACCGGCATCACGAAGATCAAGCTCAGCGGCACGCCGGCGACGCTCGGGCCGTGGAAGGAGGCGTTCGCCACGGAAACAGGCGTGCCCGTCGAGATCCAGGACACCGCGAAGCTCCTCTCCATCAAGGGTGGGGATTGGGGCGGGTACGCCGCCATCGGCGCGTCCACCCGCGCCTCCGCCGCCTCCGCGGTCACGATCGACCTGGCGACGACTGACCGCGTCGGCGTGGACGAGCGTCAGGTGGCGCGCGACATCCTCATCGCCGGAGCGGCCCTCTCCATATTCATCGCTCTCGTCGGGATCTTCCAGCTGACGACCTACAGCCAGCGCGCCAAGGAGCTGAACAAGTATATCGTGGCGCCGGACGTGAAGGCCGCACTCCAGGGCTTGCGGCCCGCCGATATCGATCTGAAGCTCGTCGAGATGAAGGATCAGCTCGCGCGCCTGCAAGGCATCACGGGGAGCAAGCGCCAGACCCTCTCGACGGTCCTGCGCCAGGTCGTGGAGCTCATGCCTGACAACATGTGGCTCACCAAGATCGTCGTGCTCAACCCCCTGGCTAACGACAAGGCCGTGCTCGAGCTCAACCTGAGCGGCCGCATCCGGGGCGCTACGGGCGCCGAGGAGCAGGACACGGCTTTTCAGTTTAAGGAGATCCTGATCAAAGACTCGTCCTTGGGTGCGGCGTTCAACGTGCAGATGTCCTTGCAGGGGAAGGCGGCTTCGCCGGAGGTCGCCGGCGCCGGGCTCGACCCCGAGGCGCTGGCGCGCAAGCAGGAAAGCCGGACCGAGTTCGTCATCGAGCTGAAGGGGAAACGCTGATGGCCGGCAAGGACATCAGCATCGACGTCCAGCCCTACCTGAACGCGATCAAGGCCGAGGCCGACGTGGTGATCACGACCATCCGGCACAAGGGCGCCAAGCGCTTCGGCAAGGCGTTCGGCATGAGCGGAGCCCTGATCGCCGCCGCCTACTTCGGGATCTACAAGCCGCCGCAGGACAAGATCTCCCGCCTGACGATGCAGATCGAGACGGCGAAGGCCATGTCCGAGTCCAGCGCCGCGTATCAGGACATTCGCGGCCAGCTCATGGGCTCTTACGGCTCCCTGCCGCACCAGAAGGACCAGCAGCAGTGGCTCTCGAACGCGATGATCGACTCGCTGCGCGCCGACAATCTGACGCCGGAGCTGTTCCGGCCCGTCATCGAGACGGAGACCAGCGGCATCGTCTTCCAAACCTCGACCGTCCAGCTCACGGTCAAGTTCAACGACATCTACAACTGGCTCCTGCGCGTCGAGAGCGCCAAGCCGATGATGCACGTCAGCAATCTCGAGATCACGAAGAAGCCTGACATGATCGGGATGAACGTCGTGTCCGCCTCGGTGATGACCGCGATCCCGAAGAAGAGGTTCGAATAATGGCCGGCACCGGCAACGCCCGCGGCGGCCTCGGCTGGGTGATCCTCGTGGTCGCCCTGGCCGTGCCCGGCGTGCTCTTTTACAACTGGTGGTCGCACCTGAAGGCCGATCGCGAGAAGACGGTCGCGGCCAAGGCGCGCGGCCGCGTGCCGGAGGGCGGGGTGTTTCAGTCCTCGCCGAACGCCAAGCTCGTCAATCCGATGACGCCCGCCGTATCGACGGCAGCCGCGGTGGTCGTAGCGGACGCCGTTCCTGCCGCAGTCGCGCCGCAGGCCGCCCAAGCCGTGTCGCCGGCGCCCGTCGTCGCGCCCGGAGCGGAGCAGGCCCCGGCAGTCTCCTCGATGACCGCGACGGCGCTGTCGCTCAAGCGAGATCCAACGCTCTCTCCGTTCGATCAGGTCCGCCTCCTCGAAGAGGAAGAGGCCCGGCGCAAAGCCGCCCAGGACCTGCTCGACGCATCGAAGCCGAAGCCTCGTGGCGGCGCCCGGGCCAAGCCCAAGGTGAATCCGGAGACCATGGTGAATCTGCAGGGCATCGTCAGCAATCCGGAAAGCGGCTTCAAGGCTATCGTCAATGACGAGGTCCTCGGCGCCGGCGAATTCATCGGCAGCACGAAGATCAAGATCGTCAAGATCAACGATCTGGGCGTGACGTTCGACTATATGGGCAAGAGATTCACCAAGGGCGTAAGCCGGGATTAGGGCCGCAGGAGGCATCATGATTCGCACGCACGAAAGCCGCTGGAAGAAGATCGCGAGAGCCGGGGTATCGGTGCTCGTTGCATTCGGGATAGCGGCGGCCGCTCCCCTGGAGGCGCTTGCCCAGCGTCGCCGCGCGGAGCCCGAAGCCAATCCGCAATTCCAGCAGCAGGCGCAAACGCGCGGCGGCGGCCCTCTGGGTGAATCCGCGGCCGGCGAAGGCCAGGCGGCCGAGCCCGAGGAGGCCGTTGCCGCCCCGCGCCAGGTCCAGGGCGTGCAGATCGGCGCCGCTGCTCCCGCTCGCGGAGGGGGCTCGGCCACCTTGGCCCCGCTCGACATGCGCGTGACGGTGCGCGTGAAAGGCGCTCCGCTCGCGACCTTCCTCGACACGATCTCCGCCCAGGCCAAGGTGAACTTCATCATCACCGAAGGGCTCGAGTCCAAGCGCGTGACGGCGTTCCTCCAGAACGTCACCGTTCGCGAGGCCCTCCAGGTCCTGCTCGAGATCAAGGGGCTGACGTATCAGCAGATCGGCAAGAGCAACACCTACGTGGTGACGCCGCGCTCCAAGCAGGTGGAGAACCTCATCACGCGCATCTACACCTTAAGCTTCGTTCCGCTGATCCCGCTCAGCGGCGACTCGGGCTCGTCCTCGGGCTCGGCCTCCGTGAGCGGCGGCTCCGCCGCCGGCTCCGCGGCCTCGGGCGGGTCGGCCGCGGGCGGAGGCGGCGGCGGTTCCGCGTCCTCCGGGGGTTCTTCCGGCGGGGCCGCGGGCTCGGCCGGAGCCGCAGGCGGCAGCGCCTCCTCCGACGTGGCGATCATCAACGTCATCCGCAGCGTCCTCTCCAAGTCCGGGCATGTTGAGATCGAGCCCCGCACCAACGCCCTGATCGTCACCGACATACCCGAGGTGTTTCCTCAGGTCGAGCAGATCATCGCTGAGCTCGACAAGAAGGCGCCCCAGGTATTGATCGAAGCCCAGATCGTGGAGATCGACTCGCAGCGCACCCGCGAGCTCGGCTTCGAATGGGGCGGCCCCAACGGCGAGCTCGGAACCTTCACCGGCGGAGTGCGCGACACGGTCTTCCCGCTCAATATGCCGAGCGACCTCAGCAAGGCCCGCTTCTTCGACCCGCTCGCGGGCGTGACGAGCAGCCTCGGTGGAGCGGCCTCGGCCGCCGCCCCGGCCGCGGGAGCGGCCACCGGAGCAAGCGCCCTCGTCAACACCGGAAGCTTCATGAAGACGAGCGTGCTCGACCTGACCTCTCTCAAGATCGCCCTGCGAGCGCTGATCTCGCGCTCCGAGGCGCGCTTTCTCGGCAAGCCCAAGATCCTGACCCTCAACAACAAGAGCGCCATCATCGAGATCAGCGCCAACGAAGCCACCAACTTCGAGGTCTCGCAGGCGGGCGCGGCCGGCGGCACCAGCCTGCAGGTCTCCGGCGTCCACCGCGAGCAGACAGGGCTCGTGCTGAAGGTGACGCCGCAGGTCAACAAGGAGGGCTACATCACCATGCTCGTTCAGCCTTCCTTCACGGATATTCAAGAGGCGTCCATCTCCGTCTCATCGAACCGCGTCTTCAACCCGATCAAGCGCTCGGCGTCGACCTTGGTCCGCATCAAGAACGGCCAGACCTTGGTCCTCGGCGGGCTGCTGCGCTCCACGGAGTCGAAGGTCGTGCGCAAGGTGCCTTTCTTCGGCTACATCCCGATCGTCGGCTGGCTCTTCACGAGCTCCTCGACGCGGCGCGTCAACTCCGACCTCGTCATCTTCATTACACCCACCATCGTTTCCGACTGAACGGATTTACGGCGAACGTCGATGCGGTGGGGGGCGGCGGGATGATGACCGTCGGGGACGCTCGGCATTGAGCCTCGCTCGGGTCTTGCGCGACCGCATGAGCATCTCGGTCGCGCGACCCACGCCCCGCCGGACATCATCCCGCCGCCCCCTTGCGTCAACCTTTGCCGGTATCCGTCATATCAGCGTGCGTCGCGCGAAGAGCGACGAGCGTCGAGCCCCGGCGCACCTACGGGGGCCCCGCCCTGATGTGGGGGAGGCCGACGGAGTCGTGCCGGCCGGGGCTTGGGGTTGACGCGGCCA
>CAZIBN010000035.1:18819-36642 GCA_964537395.1 uncultured Elusimicrobia bacterium | reverse complement strand
CCCTCCGCCGAGGCCAAGCCCTCCACCCCCGCCCCGCAAAAGCCCGGCATCACCCAGGTCTTCAAAGACCCCGCCCGCAACAAGGCCTTCTGGCGCTACGTCGCCGGCTACAGCATCTTCCTCTTCGGCTACCAGATGTACGTCGTCGGCCTTCCCTACCTGATCTCCGCGATCACGCGCAATTCTCTCACCGAGAACCGCGACGCGCGCGCCGCCAACGAGGAAACCCTCAAGGCGATGATCCGCGAGAACCGCTCGCTCGCCCGCATCGCGCACTGGGTCGCGCAGGGCGTCAGCTACGTGACCATCCCCCTCTTCACGCGCGGCATCGACAATGACGGGCCGAAGAAATGGCTCGTTCGCTCCATGCTCACGCGCGCCGCCATGCTCGGGGGCGTCGCCGGGCTGTTCTTCGCGACGGGCCTTCTCAGCGTGACCGGCGCTCTCTGGGTATTCCTCGGCCTCGTCGCCCTGCAGTCCTTCTTCCAGGGCATCGCGGTGACCTTCGAAGGGGCGGCGACGACGCGCATCATGGGCGACGTCACCGTCACCAGCGAGGAGCGCACCAAAGCGAACTCGATCCTGACCTTCGTCGCCGCGCTCTTCGCGATCATCGCTCCCGTGATCGCGGGCCAGATCGCGCAGATCGGCCCGGTGATGGGCAAGACCGGCGTCGGCGGCGCCGTGATCTACTCGATCTACGCCGGCGCCATCGCGCTCGCCGCCTTAGTGTACGCCTCGATCAAGCTCATCGGCGGCGCCAAGAAGGCCGACCTCGCCCAAACGCCCGGCGGGGAGACGGCCGCGGCCCCCGCCCCGAAAGGGATCGGCGGCACGCTCAAAGGCCTGTGGATCTCGATCAAGGACGGCACGAGGATCGTGTTCAAGGACCGCTTCCTGCGCACCTTGCTCCTGATGTCGATGGTGACGTCCCTGTTCTCCGACCCCCTCGTCTTCAACGTGCTCCCCGAGTACATCGAGGGCCTCGTCGCGAGCAACCCCGGCTCGATGGGCGCGATCATGAACGTCCCCGTCCTCGGCTGGTTCCTCAAGTCGCTGGCCGCCACACCGATGGGCAACTTCGCGATGATGATGGTGATGGCGAGCGTGGGCTCGATCGTCGCCTCCCTGCTCATCAAGCCCCTGACGAAGCTGTTCCAGAGATTCGGCTTCAAGACCGAAGAGGCGATGACGATCCCGTTCTTCATCCTGGCCGCGCTGGAAGCGCCCTTGTTCCTGCTGATGATCAACACGCCGACCATGCTGGGCGCGGTCGCACTGTACGGCCTGCAGTCGCTCGTCGTCGGCTTCATCGGCATCTCGATCTCGGGCCTGTACCAGAAGAACCTCGGCAACCACAAAGACGAGAACGTCAACAAGATCCTCGCCGCGCAGTCCTTGCTCGGCATCGCGGCCGCGATCATCTCGACCTACGTCTACGGCTTCGTCCTCAAGGACATCTCGATCGCGACCTCGCTGACGATCGCCGCGATCGCGACCGGCGTGATGGCCCTGCTGCGCCTGGCGGCACCCTTCCTGTCCTTCAGCAAGGCGTCGCGACAGCCTCCGCCCGCGCCGCCCGCCCTCGTGCCCGCGCCGCCCGCGCACGCGAAGCCGCCGGCCGGCGACCACCACGGGCCGAACTCGATCCTCTCCACCCACCTGTAAAATCCCGGCCCCGGAAGGATTAATAACGCTGGCCGCGCGGGGGCAAGTTATTGTAAGAATATGGCGTGAGCGTCCTTTCCTTCCCCATGCATAAACTTGAGATCGACCACCCCCAGCAGGACCAGACCGTGTCCTCGCCGATCTACACGATCCGCGTCGACGGGCCGGAAACGCTCGCGTCGCTCGAGATCGCGGTCGACCGCGGCCCGTGGCACGCCTGCCGCCGCGCCTGCGGCTACTGGTGGTACGATTGGTCCGGCTACGGCAGCGGCGAGCACATCCTCGTCGCCCGCGGGCAGAACCGCGACGGCTCCCCCGTCGGCTCCACGCCCCGGCGCTTCACCGTCGCGCTCCGCAAGCCTTAGCCGCGCGCCGACGAAAAAATCAAAGCCCCCTCCCAGAATCGAACTGGGGTAGCTAGTTTACAAAACTAGTGCTCTGCCACTGAGCTAAGGGGGCGCCTGCGCACAGTTTATCAAAAACAGGCATAGGCCCAATGCCCGTTCCTATATAGGCCACAGGCCCCGGGGATATTTTCCCGCGCCCGTATACAATCTCAGCAGGCCATGAAACCGTCCGCGGCTCTCGCCGTCCTCCTCTCCGCCTCTATTCCAAGCTCGGCTTTCGCCCAAACTTTTTCCGCCGCCCGCGCCGGCGCCGCCGCGCAATCCTCGGTCTCCGGCGCGGCCGGAACCATTCGGATCGCGCCTTCTATTTTAGGGGCGTTATCACCCTCGCTCTCGGCCCCTTCGATCGCTCCCGGCCTGACGCCCGCCCTCGCGATCACGCCGTCCGCCCTTCCGGTTTCCGCCGCCGTACCCGTCCTGCCCACGGCCCTCGCGGCCGTCGTCCGCCCCGCCGCCTCGGCCCCGCTGACCTCCGCCACCGTCCAGATCGAAAAGATGGCCGGAGAGGTGAAGGAGCTTCTCAAAGCCGCCGCGCCCGCGGACAAGGCCTCCTCGGAATCCTCGCAGGACACCGCCTCCAAGGTGTTCGAGGCCCTGACCGGCGGACCGACCGCGAACGCCGGGGCTCCCGTCGAAGCCCCCGCTCCCGGGCCGAACGGGAACCTCACCCAGCAGAAGATGAGCCGCACCCTCTATCAGGTCGCCGCCATCTTCGCCGAACAGTACGCTCCCATCGACTGGAAGAAGGCGCAATTCTCCGTCGACCTGAAGCGCGAATACGACAAGGCGCAGTCCGCCATCCTCGCCGATCCGAAGATCACCACCCGCGGCTTCCAGGACGTGCTCACCGCCTTCGTGGCCGCCATGCGCGACTACCACGTGAGCATCTCCTACAATTCCACCGAGAGAGCGAAGCTCCCGTTCCTCGTCGCCGGAGCCGAGGGCAAGCACTACCTGGCTTACATCGACCGCGAGAAGCTTCCGCTTAAAATATTCCCCTTCCACATCGGCGACGAGGTCGTGGCCTTCGACGGCAAGCCCACGAGCGAGGCCGTCAACGAGATCGCCTCTCGTCTTGGCGGCAACACCTCCGAGACGGACCAGCGCCTGGCCGAGCTTTTCCTCACCAACCGGCGCCGCGGCCGGGGCGACACGAACATCCCCGACGGCAACGCCGTGCTGGGCATCCGCGGCCGCGACGGCAAGCTCTACAAGGTCCGCATGCCCTGGGACTATATCCCGGAGTTGATTCCTCAGGACATCCCCGTGCGCGATTCGGGTCTGCTCGAGCCGCAGGCTCGCACCGAATCCTGGGAGGACGACGCCTCGCTCGCACCGAAGAGGCCGGGCATCGAATCCTGGACGGACGACGCCCCGGTCGCGCCGAAGCTTCCCCCCGACAGCCTCAAGAGCCTTCTTAGCCGGGCCTTCGCCAACGCGATCCATCCGCTGACCCGCCTGTTCGCAGACATGCGCGCCGAGGCCGCCGCCAACCCGTTCATGATGGGCGCGCGCAAGAGCTTCGTGCCGCGCCTGGGAACCATAGTGTGGGAGACCAAGGACGACGACCTCTTCCACGCCTACATCTTCAAGACGCCCGATGGTAAAAAGGTCGGCTTCGTGCGCATCCCCTCTTACGACGGCGGCTCCAAGGAAGTGGCGCGCTTCGCCGAGATCATGGCCAAGTTCCAGAAGGAGACCTCCGCCTTGGTCATCGACCAGGTCAGCAATCCAGGCGGCGCCATCTTCTATCTCTACGCCCTGGCCTCGCACCTGACGGACAAGACCTTGCTGACGCCGCGGCACAAGATCATCATCGGCGAGAGCGACGCGCAATGGGCCGCCGACCTCCTGCTGAAGGTCGTGCAGGCGCAGCAGGGCCGCGCCGCCGCGAAAGCCTCCTCCGAGGACGAAGAGGAAGACGACGAGTGGGCCGGCTACCCGGTCACGCAGAAGTTCATGGTGCTGATGGTCCGCTTCGCTCAGTTCATCTTAAAAGAGCTGGAGGCCGGCCGACGCTTCACCACGCCGACCCACCTGTGGGGCGTCGACGACATCGACCCCGCGCCGAAGGAGGAGGAGCGCTACACCAAGCCCATCCTGCTGCTGACCAACGAGCTCGACTTCTCGGGCGGAGACTTCTTCCCGGCCATCATGCAGGACAACAAGCGCGCGACCATCATGGGCGTGCGCACGTCCGGCGCCGGCGGCGCGGTCAAACCCTTTTCTCTTCCCAATCAGTTCGGCATCGATGACCTGTCCGCCACCTGGACCATCGCCCAGCGCGCCGACGGCAAGCCCATCGAGAACCTGGGCGTCACGCCCGACATCGCCTACGACTTCACGGCCAAGGACCTGCGCACGGGCTTCGCGCAGTACCGCCTCGCCGTCCTGAAGGCTCTGGGCGGCCTGCTCGACGGCGCGAAGACCTCGCCTTAAAAACGACGGCCTGCTATACTTCGGCGAATGCCGCTGAGCCTCGCCCTCGTCCTCCTCCTCGCGATTCCGGCGGCCGCCGCGCCGACCGCAACTTGCACGCGCGCCCATGACCGGGAGATCGAGATCGTCCTGCCCGCCGCGATCCACGCCCGTCTGTCGGCCTTGAAGGGCCCGCACGCGCGACGCGCCGCGTCCTTCCTGGTGAGCCATCCGACGCATACCTTGACCATCGGCGTGCGCGCGCCGCTCGCCAACGAGTATCCGGCCTTGCCGCTGATGGCCGACAACTCTTTGATGCAGTTCATGACGGGCAAGGGCTACATGGTGGAGCACTCGATCCTGCACGACATCCGAAGCGGCGAGCGCGGGATCGCGCGCCGGCCCGCGGACATGACCGCGCTCGCCGACCTGCTGCTGCCGATCTGGGTGCACGAGATCAGCCACGGGCGCGTGCACGAACGCTCCGTCCCCTGGCCGATCAGCGCGACCATGGAGGATGAGCTCATCGCGTGCTACACGCAGGCCGCCTTCACCGCGGAGCTCCTGGCCGTCGAGCCCGCCTACGCGGGCCTGAGCGCGGTGTACCGCGCCCAGCGCGCGGCGCGCAAGGGTGACGCGGACGCCGTCCGCGCCTATCGCGCGCTGTCCCCGACGAAGCGCGCCATCCTGCAGACCCTCGAGGTCGGCGCCGCCTCGACCGACGAATTCGAGAGGATGTACCGGCGCGCCTATGCCATGAAAAGCTCGCTGGCCGATCCGCTGACCGCGGGCCTGCGGATCACCGAGATCCGCACCGAACTCGCGCGCGTGCTCGAGGAGCTGAAGCTCCCCCCGTCGCGGCAGAAGACCTCCGCCGACGAGCTCCTCGCCTACGGACGCGAGGACGACGGATTCTGGCTCGACCCCGCCGCGCCTTCGACCGCGAGCAAGGACGCGGAGCGCGAGCTCAAGACCCTGCGCGCCGAGCTCGACGCGGCACGGCCCGCGCTGCGCGCGTGGTTCACCGCCGCGGCAGGCGAGCCGATCGACTGGGCGAAGCTCGCGCCGCCCCGCGACGTGCCCGTCGGCGTGGCGCCGCCGGATGAGAGGCGGTAGCCGGCCCGGCGCACGCCCGCGATGATCCCGGGCAAGGCGGCCACGGTGGCCGAGCGGTCCACGAGCTCCGGCGCCTTCGCCTCGAAGCCGTCGTGCAGCAGGACGATCGCGCCGGGATGCAGCTGAGCGAGCGTCTTCGCGGTGATGCCGTCGGCGGCAAGAGCGCCGTCATGCCCGCGATCGGACCACAGCATCATCTTCATGCCGCGCTCCTGGAGGATCCCCGGGAGCGAGAACCAGCGCACGCCGTACGGAGGCCGGAACCACACCGGCCTCGTTCCGGTGATCTTCTCGAGGACGTCCTGGGTGCGGTCGATCTCGGAGGCGATGCTCTCGCGGCTCGCGAGATGGAGGTACGGATGCGACCAGGTATGGTTTCCGATCACATGGCCCTCGTCGCGGATGCGGCGCACGAGTTCGGGATAGCGCTCGGCGCTCGCGCCGCACAGGAAGAAGGTCGCCTTGACGCCGTTGGCGCGAAGGATGTCGAGGACCTGGCCGGTGTAAGGCACGGACGGCCCGTCGTCGAAGGTGAGCATGACCTCGGCCGGATCACCGCCGCGCACCAAAGCGGGGCCGAGCAAGGTCGCCTGCGGCGAGCCGAGGCCGTATGCGAGCACGCCGACGACGGCGAGCGCGAGTCCGGCGACGGCGGAGGCGATTCTCAGACGAGGATTCTTCATCGGGGGGCCCGTATATTGTATCTATAATCCCCATGCGCACGACCACGCCGATCCTCGACACCGTCCGCCAGGACTGGATCCATCTCATCCTGGCTCCGGTGTGGGCGCTGGCCCTCGGCCTCATCCTCGGCCTGACTCCGCTCGCCAAATTGAGGCTCACGGCCTTCGGCCTCAGCGGCTCGCCGGTGGACGCGTTCCTCGGCTCGTTCATCATGGCGCATCTCGTGATCGTGTTCTTCCGTTCGCACGCCAACGCGGAGGTCCGCGCCCTGCATCCAGTCCGCTTCTGGATCGTGCCGCCGGCGCTTCTGCTCCTGCTCGTCGCCTCCAGCCCCGCGCGCACGGCGGCGGCGGCGCTCGCGGTGTGGTGGGACGTGTACCACTCGTCGCTGCAGACCTTCGGGCTCGGACGCATCTTCGACCACAAGGCGGGCAACGACCCCGAGGCCGGGCGCCGGCTCGACTGGATGCTGAACCTCCTCCTTTATGTGGGCCCGATCCTGTGCGGAAGCATGCTCGTTTTCCACGCAGGCCCGCTGTACTCGCTCGAGGCCGGCGCGTGGGCTCAGGCGCTCGTGTTCCACCAACCTCGGATCGGGATGATCGTAGTCGCAGCGGGCCTCCTGTTCCTCGTCCTCTACTTCGAGACATACGCGACGCTCGTGGAAAAGGGCTACCGGGCTCCGCGCGAAAAGATAGTTCTGCACCTGGGCACGGCCGCGGTGTCGGTGTGGGCCTGGGGCTTCAACCCTCTGGGCATGGCGCTGTTCATCATGAACTTCTTCCATGCCTGGCAGTACTTCGCCTTGGTCTGGCGCTACGAACGCGAGAGCATCGGCGCCGTCCTGCGCGTGCCCAAAGGCCCTCGGGGCCGGGTCCTCGCCTTCGCCGGGTTCGCCGGTCTGGGGTTCTTATACGGGTCGGTTTTCGGCGTGCTGGGCGAGATTTCCAGCAAGGCCTTGGCCGTGACCTTGGTCGTCTCTCTGATGCACTTCTGGTACGACGGCTTCGTCTGGTCGGTACGCAAGAAACAGGTCTAAATCCCCTAGGCCAAAGGCCCATCTCCTTATAGGTCCCAAGCCCCTGTGGGACCTTCTCCCGCCGGGTTACAATCTCATTAGGCTATGAAACCCTCAGGGTTACTCGCAGTCATCCTTTCAGCCTCGCTCCCTACCTCAGCTTTTTCCCAGACTTTCTCCGCTTCCCAAGCCGGCACCGCCGCCCAGGCCTCCGTCTCCGGCGCGGCGGGAACCCTCAAGATCGTCCCCGCCGCTTTCGGCGCTTTAGCGCCCCTCTCCTTCCCGGCCCCGTCTCTGGCCCCCGGCCTGACGCTGTCCCCCGGAGTCACGCCGGCCGCGATCGCCGCCGCGATCCAGAGCGCCCCGTCCGCCGTGCAGGTCGTTGGTGCGATACCGGTCTTGCCCGCGGCCCTTGCGGCCTCCGTCTCGCCCGCCGCGGCGCAATCGCTCAAGCCTTCGTCCCTCGTTTCCGAAGCTATGCTCGTCGCGCCTTCGGCCGCTGCCAAGGATGAGAAAGCCGCCTCCAAGACCTGGACCGAGAAGCTCGCCGCGATGTTCGACGGCAACGAGAAGAAGGCCCCGATCGAGGCGCCGATCGACACCGCCGGTCTCAAGGCTTTCGTCGTCCGCCACGGCCAGCCGATGACCGAGATCACCTTGACCGAGGCCGCCTCTCACGCCGGCCAGGTGCGCCTGCTCACCGCGAAGAACGATCCCTCGGGCCTGACCGAGAAGCACGCCGCTCAGGTCGGCGCGATCGTCCGCGGCGGCGTGACCAAGGCCGTTCAGAAGGAATCTCTCGCCGTGGACTGGTCGCCGAAGGCCGCCGCCGCGGCGCAGGCGGCGCTGACGGCGCCGGTCGCCGAAGCGAAAGCGCCTTCGTCGTTCGGCTCCAAGCTTCTCTGGCCCTTGCGCGAAGCCAGGTTCCTCGGGAAGATGTTCAAGGACTCCCTGGTCAAGCCTCTGCCGAGCGAGATCTTCGGCGGCCTCGCCACCAAGTCCTTCCCGCTCGTCACCTCGATCGGCGTCTACTGGGCGGCGGCCGGCCTGGCCCACCCGGTGGCGCTCGTCGGCCTCATCACCTTGAGCGTCGTGCAGCAGGTCTTCCACGGCTTCTTCCTGAAGAGCTGGAATAACTTTCAGGAAAGCCTGGTCAAGGCGCGCGGCTTCAACTATCAGATGTTCTTCAACCTCGCCTACATGCAGGGCGCGGGCACGATCTACCGCCTCCTGACCTGGTCGGCGAACCCGACGAGCGTGACGCCACCGTGGAGCGTGAGCTACTGGAAGGACATGGCCTTGATGTCCGTCATCGGCACCTTCTTCGGCGTGCTCGGCTACAACGCGCTGAACGCGCTGTACGCGAAGGGCTCGATCAACCGCTGGCAGCACTCCGGTATTCAACAGGTGCGCGACCTGTGCTTCCTCCTCGCCGCGCCCTTCTTCGCCTCCGGCTCAATGACCTTGTTCTGGGCCATCTTCCTCTTCCAGCAGTCGCTCGACCTCGCGATCGCCCTCTGGGCCGGCCGCGCGCAGGCCCGGCCCATCGTCTTCGTCACGAGCGCCGCCGTCGCCGCCAGCGCCGAATTCAAGGACAAGTATCCGCTCGCGGGCGTCGTCATCGAGCCCCCGCTGAAGCAGGCCGTGAAGGCCGTCGTGGACAACCCTCTCGTCCGCGTGATGACCTGGCCCGTCCGCGCGCTGTGGAAGCTCGTCCGCGGGGTAAAAAAGTGATCCGCCGCATTTTCGCCGCCACGCTTGCGCTTCTCCTCACGCTCTCAAGCGCGCCCTCCTACGCTCAGGTCATCGGTCAGGCCGCGAACTCCGCCGTTCCGCGCGTCACCGGGGCTCTCGGCTCGTCGCTCTCTGCTCCCACGCTCTCGCCTCTCTCCGGGCCGGCCGCTCTTTCGCTCAACCCCACTCTCACCGCGTCGCTCGCCGTCCCCGCTCTCGCGCCCGCGCTTGCCGCGGCGGTCGTCCCGGCGGCGGCGAAGCCGGTCACGATTCACGCCGCCGCGCCGCTCGCCGCCAAAGCCGTCGTTGCGTCAGCGCTCGCGGCCTCCGCTCTCCCCGCCCCTGCCGCCGAGGAAGGCCACACCCCGAGCGAGATCGCCGCCCTGCGCTCGGCCTGGCAGGCCGCCCACGCGCTCGTCGAGCCGGTCCCCGGCGCGCCCGACACCTTGGCCGACGCGCCGATCGTCGACGCTCCCGGCCGCGAGTACACGCCGTCCCCCAAGGATTGGCGCGACGAGATCCTCCACTTCATGCTCCTCGACCGCTTCGCGCGCGCCGGCAAGGTCCGCACGAACGGCGACGTGACGAAAGGCGGCTCGCGCCACGGCGGCAACCTGCGCGGCGTCATCGAACAGCTCGACTACCTGAAGAACTCCGGCGTCACGACCTTGCTGCTCTCGCCGGTGAACCAGAATCAGGCCGAGTCCTACCACGGCTACGCGCCGGTGCATCTGCTGGCTATCGACCCGCACCTCGGCACCATGGCTGATTTCAAGGAGCTCGTCGCGGAAGCCCACAAGCGCGGCCTCAAGGTCGTGCTCGACTGGGTGCTCAACCACAGCGGCCCCGTCTTCGAGTACAAGGAAGGCTCTCAGTGGCGCGGCACCGAGGGCCAGCCCAAGGAGATCGGCGAGTGGACCGAGACCCTCAAGCCCAACGACCTCCAGGACCCGAAGCACTTCACGCGCCGCGGCGTCATCGACAATTGGAGCGACCACGCGCAGGCGACGAACGGCGACTTCCCCCCGAACTACCGCCACTACGCCTCCGACAAGAAGGAGACCGCCGACGCCCTGATCCACATCGCGAAATGGTGGATCCAGGAAACCGACATCGACGGCTTCCGCGTCGACGCGGTGCGCCACGTGGCCCCCGGCTTCGTGCCCGTGTTCTCCAAGGCGATCAAGGAGTACGCCGCCTCGATCGGCAAGAAGAACTTCTTTCTTGTCGGCGAGAACTCGACCGGCATCGACTCCGACCTGATCCCGCATCTGACCACCGACGGCATGGACAGCGCGTTCTCATATCCCGCCTACCGCCGCGAGACCTACGCCCTGCACGGCCAGGCCCCGACGCGCGTGCTCGAGGACAGCATGCACCGCACGAACCAGGCCCTCGGGCCACTGGCCGACCGCCTCCTGCGCTTCATCGATAACCACGACGTGTACCGCTTCCTGCGACTGGGCGAGCCCGAGGCCCAGCTGAAGGTGGCGCTCGCCTATCTGCTCTTCTCCGTCGGCATACCGATGACTTACTACGGCACCGAGCAGGGCTTCCGCCAGGACACCGACCGCCTCGACCCCGAGGGGCCCGAGCATCCCGCCGACCCGCGCAACCGCGAGGATCAGTTCGCCGACGGCGCCTTCAAGTCCGACAGCTCGAAGGGCGACAAGTTCGACCAAAGCAATCCGACCTACAAGTTCATGAAGCAACTCGCGGACGTCCGCCACGCCTACGCCGCCCTGCGCCGCGGCGAGCAGTGGATGCGCTGGTCCGACTCCAACGGCGCCGGCATATTCGCCTTCAGCCGCATCCACGAGGGCAAGGAAGTCGTCGTGGTCCTCAATTTCTCGAAGGAAGCACGTCAGGAAGAGATGTGGGTGGACGCGAAGATCAGCCCGGCCGGTACCGCCTTCCACGACGCCCTCGACGAGTCCTATAAGACGGCCGCTCATAGCCCCGTCCAGAACGGATCAAAATTACTTGTCTCCGTGCCGCCCCTGAGCGTGCGCGTCCTGGTCCGTGACGCCAAGTAAGAGCGCTCTCCCCTCGTGGGCGGGCAAGGTCCTCTACCTCGTCCTCCTCGACCGCTTCGCCGACGGCGATCCCTCGCGCAACGACTTCAGCCGCGACGAGTATTCCCCGACCGACCCCGAGAAGTTCCAGGGTGGAGACCTCGAGGGCCTGCGCCGCCGCCTGCCGGGCCTCAAGCGCCTGGGCATCGACGCCATCTGGCTCACGCCCCCGACCCACGGCCAATGGGTCAATCCCACCATCGCCACGCGCGGCTATCACGGCTACTGGCCCTACGACTTCACGGCGGTGGATCCGCACTTCGGCACGATCGAGGATTACCGGCGCATGGTCGCCGATGCCCACGCGCTGGGCATGAAGGTGATCCAGGACATCGTGGTCAATCACACCGCGAATTTTTTCACCGTGACGGCCGAGGGCTACGACCCGAAGCATCCGGAACGCAGCTGGCGCGCGATCCCCGGCACCTATCCGCCCGACGGCGAGCCGAAGGCGCCTAACGATCCCGTGTTCAAGATGAACGATGCACGCGATCCGGCGCACAGGAAAGCCGCGGTGTATAATTTCACGCCGAATATCGATGATTATCGCGATCGGCGGCAGACGTTGACGCACGCGATGGGTGACTTGGACGATGTGAACCTTGAAAATCCGCTGGCGGCGCGCAGGATGCGAGAGATCTATCGTTTTTGGATAGAACAGGTCGGAGTGGATGGATTTCGGGTCGACACCGTGTACTACACCCCCGAGGGCTTTTACGACGACTTCTTGAAAAAGACGGATCCGAAGGATCCCGGACTTAAGCCGTTCGCCGCGGAACGCGGTAACAAGGAGTTCATCGTCTTCGGCGAGGTCTGGAGCTACGACTATAAAGCCATCGGCAAGTATCTCGAAGGGCCGCGCGGGCCGAGACTGGACTCGGCGGTGGACCTGCCTCTTAACGAGGCCCTGAATCAGGTCTTCTTCCGGAAGTCCGCGACCGATCATTTCCGCGCGCCGCTCGCGGCGCGCAAGCGTAATCCGGAATTGTGGGTCACCTTCGCGGACAACCACGACGTTGAAAGGGTCTATGCCCGAGGAACGCCGCGCGCAGCGCGGCAATGTCTGGCCGCATTGTTCACTTTACCCGGTCTTCCCTGCGTCTACTATGGAACGGAGGCCGGTCTCACCGGGGCACGCCAGCAAATGTTCGACGAGTCGTTAACGGACGCGAAGCGTCCGGAAAACAAGTTTTTACGCAAACTGATCTCCCTGCGCAAGGAGCATGCAAGCCTCGCCGTAGGCGAGGCGACCGTGGAGTATTCCGGTGCGTCATGCGGGATCCTTTCATACGTTGTCGTGAACGGAAAAAATCGTTATCGGATCATTTTCAACACCGCACCCGAACGCCGTGCTTACGCGTTAGCCAACGCCGGCAAGAACGTGAAGGTCCTTCTCTCGTCCGACCCCGCTCCGTTGTCGTCGGTTCTGTCGATGGCCCCCGAGTCGTTCCTGATCCTGGATGAGAGCCGGTCTCCCGTGAGAAAAACTTCGTTGTCGTCGACCCCCAAGCTGAGCCTCAAATCCTCCGGCCCCTTCAAAGACCCGTTCCCCTTGAAGTTCTCGCTTCCGAAAGGCTCGAAGACCGCCCGCCTGGAGCTTCTCTGCGACGACGACATGGAGCGGCGTCGGCTGGTGCGTGATATCAAGTCCGGAACGGTCCTTGCCGATCCGGAGATCCTCGGCGGCGGGAAACGGACCTTGAGGCTTCTGTCCACAGCGCCAAACGGATCGAGGTCTCTGTCGACGGCCGTAAATGTAGACCTCCGTTGCTGTGATCGATTGCTTGTCGAGCGCGGCGTGCCCCCCGCCAACAAGGCCGGCTTCGCCGGCCGCCGTCTTCGCGCCCCGACCGAAGCCTCCTATGACGGCCAGCTGTCCCTTGAAAGAGTAAGAGTGTGTGCCCGCGGCCGCGATCTCAAGATGGAGCTTCTGATGAGCCGCGTCACGGATTCCTGGAATCCTCCCGAGGGCTACGACCACGCCTACTTCGGCGTCTACTTCCAGTTCCCCGGCCGCCCCGGCCACGACGCCCTCCCGAAGATGGGCGCGAAGGTCCCCGGCTTCCATTGGGACGCGGGCTTTCTCCTGTACGGCTGGGGCTCGCGCTCGTTCTCGGCCAAGGGCTCAGGCGCCGACGCCTACGGTCCGCCCCTTCCCGGCGAGGTCAAGCAGTCGGCGAACCCCGCGCGCCGCACCATCAACTTCCTTTTCTCGGAGCGCTGCTTCGGCAAGCTCAAGACCTTCGCCGGCGCGAAGGTGCTCGTCACCACCTGGGACGGCTACCTCGGCGAGCTCCGCGCCATCTCCGCGACGCCCGAGGACTGGACCTTCTCCGTCGCCGACGGCGGCCCCCTCGACGCGCCCAAAATTTACGACCATATCCTCCTCGACCTGTGAGCCACTCATGACCCTTTCCTCCGAAGACCTCGTCGTCCTCGCCCTCGATCGCTCCGACTCCGAGCGCGGCTACTTTTATTTCCACGCGAAGAGCTCCGAGGCCCCGACCCGCTTCACCTCCGCCGCCGAGCTCCCCGACGCGCCGCGCGTGCTCATCGCCCTGTTTTCGACCAAGACCTACTCCGAGGGCATGGGCGGCGGCGGCAGCGAGCGCTCGCCCGAGGACCGCGCGCTGACGCGCGCCATCGCGTCGCGCTTCTCCGGCCGCGCGAGCGTCGTGCTGATGGGCGGAGCAAAAGCAAGCGGGTCGGAAGGCCCGCGGGGCTTCGTCGAGTTCAAGCCCGACATGCTGCGCCAGGCCCCCGCGCTGCTGCGAGAATGCTGGACCAGGCCCAACCGCCAGGACTACATGTACCTGGTCACGAAGACCTTCGGCCTCAACCTCGTCGTGCGCGTGTTCTTTATGATCCTGCCCGTCCGCACCGGAGGGTTAGCGCTGGCGCGCGCGGCCGCCGCGCTCACCTGGTATCAGTTCCAGGACACGATCTTCACCGTGTTCGGCCAGACCTACATGAGGTTCCTGGGGCGCATGACCGGCATGCTCCGCGTCGGCCCCGCCTATCTCGGCGACTTTACCTTTGTATACGTACAGCTCTGTTTTTTTGAATTTCTCAATCGTCTTGTGCTCGGGCCGCTCGGCATGAACCCGCTGGTCTACACGGCACACGGCATGGGCCTCATTTTCATCAACATCATCCAGGGCATGGTCTCCGGCGGCCCGCTGATCCCCGCGATCAACAAGATGCGGCGCGCGGGCGTGATCAGCCACTCGACGATGATGCACTTCTACCAGCTCTCGAGCCTGACGATGCAGTTCGGCCTGCTCGCGAGCTTCGGCTACCAGTACGGCTACTTCCTGCTCACGACCGGCACGCTCGTGCTCTCCTGGGGCTCCTACGCGATCTTCTCGCTGTTCTTCCAGGACCCGCCCTCGGAGACGGTGGACGCGGCGATGGCGACGCGCCTGGAGAACCTCGCCAAGCTCGCGCACGCGCGCTAAGCCCGCCGTGGCGCGCATCGTCCTCGCGACGTTCGGCTCGTACGGGGATCTCAACCCCTTCCTCGCGCTCGGCCTCGAGCTGAAGCGGCGCGGCCACGACCCGGTCATCGCGACGGCCGAAGGCTACCGGCACGACGTCGAGAGCCGGGGGCTCAGCTTCGCGCCCGTGCGCCCCGACCTGGACCGCGGGGACCTCGCCCTCTTCGAGCGCGCGCTCGACCGCGTGAAGGGCCCCGAGGTCATCATCCGCGAGATCATGATGCCGCGCGTGCGCGAGAGCTACGCGGACCTCGAGCGCGCGGCCGCCGGCGCGGACCTGCTGCTCTCTCACTCGTTGACCTATGCGGCGCCGGTGCTCGCCGAAAAGAAGAACATGACCTGGCTGTCCGTCGTGCTTCAGCCGCTCATGTTCCTTTCGGCGGAAGACCCCTCCGTCATGGCGCCCGCTCCCTGGCTCGCCGCCCTGCGGCCGCTGGGGCCCCCGTTCCACCGCGCGCTTTTCCGGCTCCTGAAGCTCGCGGCCTCGCGCTGGGGAGAGCCCGTGCGCGCGCTGCGAAAGGAGCTCGGCCTTCCGCGCGGCGAGGACCCGGTCTTCGCCGGGCAGTATTCGCCGTACGGCACCCTCGCGCTGTTCTCGCCGCTGTACGGGCCGCCGCAGTACGACTGGCCCGAGAACACGCTCGCGTGCGGCTTCCCGTTCCTGGACTCGGACATCGGCGGCAAGGGGATCGATGCGGGGCTCGAGGCCTTCTTGAGCGCCGGGACACCCCCCGTCGTGTTCACGCTCGGCTCCGCGGCCGTGATGATCGCGGGGGACTTTTTCCGCAACGCGGCCGCGGCCGTCCAAGGCCACGGCGTGAGGGCGATCCTGCTGGCCGGCCCATCGGCCAAGGATCTGACGGATCTGCCGAACGGCGTGGAGGCGTTCGAATCGGCGCCTTATCACGACCTGTTCCCGAGGTGCGCGGCGGTGGTGCACTCGGGCGGGATCGGGACGACGGCTCAGGCGCTGCGGGCGGGGATCCCGCAGATGATCGTGCCGTTCGCGCACGACCAGTTCGACAACGCGGCGAGGGTCGTCCGCATGGGCGTCGGCGAGGCGCTCGACGGGAGGAACCCGACGGGCCGGGAGCTTGCCGCGACTTTGTCGCGGCTTTTGGACGACGATGAGATAAAGGATCAGGCGGCTCGGATCGGGGCCGGCATACGGGCCGAGAACGGCGTTGTACTCGCATGCGACGCCATCGAAGCCGGACTGAAGGCTTCGCTTAAAACGAGCTAGGTCTTTTTGGTAGTGTACGCGCATGAAAGACCGAATCACGCCCGAATTCATCGCCGCGATCCCCAAGTCCGACCTGCACCTCCACCTCGACGGCTCGTTGAGGCTCAAGACGTTGATCGAGCTCGCCCGCGAGGCCAAGGTCAAGCTGCCGTCCTACTCTGACGCAGGGCTACGAAAGCTTGTTTTCAAAGAGACCTACAAAGATCTCCCCGACTATCTGCATGGGTTCATGTACACCTGCGCCGTTCTCCCCGACCTCGAGAACCTGACGCGAGTGGCCCAGGAGCTCGTCGAGGACAACGCCGCCGAAGGCGTGCGCTACATCGAGGTGCGCTTCGCGCCCCAACTCCACGTGACCGCCTCGACCGGCGTGCGCGACGTGGTGCGCGCCGTCGCCGCGGGACTCGCGGCCGGCGCCAAGGCCCATAATAATTCCAAAGCCGTTAAATCCGGGGAAGATGTTCCTTTTCACTACGGCATGATCCTGTGCGCGATGCGCCGCTTTAAGAAGGGCATGTCGCCCTACTTCGCCGACATGCTGCGCCTCATGGAGCATGCGCCCAAGGACGAGATATACGCGGCGGCCTCCCTCGAGCTCGCGCGCGCGGGCGTGGAACTCGTGCGGGAAGGCCTGCCCGTCGTCGGCTTCGACCTCGCGGGCGAGGAGGCCGGCTATCCGCCCGCCGACCATTGGGCCGCTTACCAGTACGCCCACAACCACTTCGTGCGCAAGACCGTCCACGCTGGCGAGGCCTACGGCCCCGAGTCCATCTGGCAGGCGGTCACGCAATGCCACGCCAACCGCATCGGCCACGGCACGTTCCTGTTCGCGGCGGACATGGTCGCGGACCCGAAGATCGAGGACCGCAAAAAATATGTCGAGGACCTCGCGAACTATCTCGCCAGCCAGCGCATCGGCGTCGAGGTCTGCGTCACGAGCAACCTGCAGACCATCCCCTCGCTCAAGTCCCTCGACAAGCACCCGATCCGGCAGATGATCGACCACGGCCTGTCGGTCTCCATCTGCACGGACAACCGCCTCATCTCCAACACGACGGTGTCGCGCGAGGTGGAGCTGGTGTGCACGCACGCGAAGGTGAGCCGCGTGGAGCTCAAGCGCCTCATCATCGCCGGCTTCAAGGGCGCGTTCTTCCACGGCACGTTCGCCGAGAAACGCGGCTTCGTCAAGGCCGTGTCCGCGCGCTACGACAAGCTCGCCGCCGAGCACTTTCCGGCGGCGAAGACGGCCTGATATACGTAAGTAGATAATCGCTCGTCCCGGGACGAGTGCTTATCAGCTGGCGGCGCGGCGTTAGCGCCGCTCTTGGGGAACGTACGGCCGGGTCGTGCCGTCGGCGTTGAGCACGATCGCCTCGGGCCGGTGCGCCGGATCGTTCGTGCCGGTGAAGAACAGCACGATCTTGACCCGGCTCCAGCGGCCCGGCTCGCGGCGCATGATCGCGCTCAGCGCGTCGCGCATCTTCTCGTGGTTCGCCCAGGTGTCATCGGAGAAGCCCGCGGAGTGAGGCCTGCCGCCTTCATCCAACGGCGTCGCCTGAAGCGAATCTATGATCTCCGCCATCAATTCCGCCTTGCGGGTCGCGGTGTGGGCGGAGCCGCCGACGCCGTGCAGATTCTCGACCTTCGGCAGGTACTTGATATGGCCGGCGGCCTGCAGATAACGGAATCCATCGAGAAGCTCTGCTGAGGTGTGCTGACGCGCGGTGAGCACGTACATGTGCTCCGCGATGCGCGGGTCCGAGAGAGCGTGGACCATCGCCGCCCAGCTCGGACCCTGCCATTCGGAGGCGGGGAGATTCTCGGCCGCATACTTGAGGTCGGCCGCGAAGCCGGGCCCGAAGAACTCCCGGAACGACGCGTCACCGCGCAGCTCGTAATCCTTGAGGTTGGCGCCGCCGTGAACGAAATCCTTGCCGATGTGCTTCTCGATCACGGCGAAGCG
>CAZIBN010000035.1:0-18719 GCA_964537395.1 uncultured Elusimicrobia bacterium | reverse complement strand
ACCGGTAGGCCTGACACCTTTAATACCATGCGGCGAACGAGGATCTCTGGCCCTGCTTGAAGCGCAGGCCGAGCTCGATGGATTCAAGCGTTTGATCGAGCGTCTTGCGCGCCATCTCGATCTCGTTCTCTGGGGCGCGGAAGAAGGCCTCCACGTCTTTCTTCAACGCCTCCGAGATGAGGCCTCCTGCGGCGCCGATCACGCGGGTGCCGCCCCGCGGCCCGAGCTTGGAGGACAACGCCTTCCAGTGGGCCTTCACGAAGGCCCACGACCTTTCGCGAGTGGCGGGATTGGACAGCAGCCAAATGTACGGCATCCAGGCGTCCTGCGCGCGGATCTCTGCGGAGAGCGTCATCGCGAGGTAACGATCGAGAAGCGCCGGCTCGGAGAACTCGGCGAGCGCGCGCAGCATCAGGCTTTTCTGCTCGGGCGTCTTGGGCGCGGCGAGCCGGGCCCGGAACTCGGCGAACAACGCCGGATCGTTGCGCCGCGCGGCGGCGGTCAGGATCACGGCGGAGATGGACGCGTCGATGGATGACGGGTCTGCCAGGTATTTCGCGAGGCGCCGCGTCACTTCGCCTTGGTCGAGCGCCTTCGGCGCAAGCAACGCCAACGCATTAAGGACAGTGGGGCGCGTCATCGAGACTTCCTGGCTCTCTCCCTTCTTCTTGTCCCAGCCGAATTTCTTCAATTGCGGGCCGAAGAAGTCCGCCGCGTAAGCGGCGAGCGCGTCGCGCTCCGCGTCGGTTTCAGCCAATTCCTGGCGGATCGTCTTCAGGTACCCGAACGCGTCCTCGATGATCAGACGCGAAGCGTCGCCGCGGAACGCGGCGAGCGACTCGAGAAAAGATGCGACCGGCATTTTTCCGGCGCGGACTTGGGCCCATAGATTGTTCAACAGCCCTGCTCTCTCGATCGGCGACAATTCACCGCGGCGCGCAAGCGCCGCGAATAGCAGCGGCGCAGAGAGTTCGAATCGATAATAGCCCGTCTCACCCGCGTTCGGATATATCCACAGCACCTCGCCCTTGCCCGGCAAGGTCACCCTCTTCGTTGCCGTTTCCAAAAGGGTCGTCACCACGCGTATTTTCTTCTCGCCCTTGAGCCGGTAGCGAACCACGACGGGGATGGACCACCGCGTGTCGGCCTTCACGTTAAAGGCGGAAAAACGAGACTGCGCCAGCATCAGCGTGCGGCCTTCGGCCGCGACCGACACGACAGGGACTCCCCCTTGGCTCAGCCACCCGTTCATCATCTTGGACACGGGCTTGCCCGACGCACGCTCAAGCTCACGCGCGAGATCCTTCGCCTCGGCGTTCTTATACGCGTACTTCTTCATATAAGCCCGGATGCCCTGACGGAAGTCGGCTTCGCCGACATACATCTCGATCATGCGCAGCAGCGCGCCGCCCTTCTGATAGGACATCGGATCGAACTGCGCCTGTATCTCCGCCGGCGTCGCGGCATCGGAGCGGACCGGCCGCGTTCCCGGAAGCGCGTCGATCGATAGGGGAGATCGCTTGCCTTGATCGAACTCGTCCCAGACCCTCCACGCCGGCTTCCAGGAATCCACGATCTTATAAGCGAGCCAGGTCGCGAAGGCCTCGTTGAGCCACAGGTCATTCCACCAGCCCATCGTCACGAGGTTGCCGAACCACTGATGCACGATCTCGTGAGACACGACCTCGGCGACGCGGCGCTTGGCGGCGTCGGAGGACAGCTTCGGGTCGATCAGAAGCGAGGTATCCCGGTAGAGGATGGCGCCCCAGTTCTCCATCGCGCCCGAGGCGAAATCGGGTGCGGCGACCATGTCGAGCTTGGGGAGCATGTACGGGATGCCGAAGTACGAGTTCAGATACTTGAGCGCGTTGGCACCCGCGTCGAGGGCGAAGTCGGCCTGCTCGATCTGATCGGGCGCGGCCCAGACGGTGAGCGTGGTCTTGCCGACCTTGCGGGTGCGCGCCTCCAGGCGAGCGGCGAAGACGGCGAGAAGATAGGACGACATCTTCGGGGTCTCTTGGAAAACGACGGTACGGCGACCATCGAGAACCGTATCGGAGACCGACGGCATGTTGGATAACGGCGTCAAACCGGCCGGAACGTCCAAAGTCAATTTAAAGCTCGCCTTGAACGCGGGCTCGTCGAACGACGGAAGCACTCGGCGTGCGTGCGTCGGCTCCAGATGCGTGAACGACCACGCCTCGTCCTTGTCCCCGTTTTTGCCGCGCGACTTATATAGACCGCGCATCAATTCGTTCATCTTGCCGGAGTATTCGATCTCGACGTCGGCGCGGCCCTTTAACGGCGCGTCCAGCAGCAGCGTGACCGTCTCGGCTTTAGCATCCACGACGACATTGGACGGGTCCAAACGGCGGCCGGCAACGATCACAGAGGTCAAAGACAGATCGAGAGAATGAAGGACAAGCTGGGTCGTGGGCTTTTTTGATTCAAGAGAAATCTTAACGTGGCCGGTAAACGACCCGGCCTCGGGATCGAGCGCGAGCTTGAGATCATAGGAGCGGGGAGCGACCGTCTTCGACAGGCGCCCGGCGGACGGCGGCAGTGGGATTTGCGCGGAGGGCGCGCCGGCGGGAACCTCATCGCCCGCGCACGCGGCGCAGGCATGTCCGGGCCTGGCGGCGTCAAAGTGGAGGTCGAGCGTCTCGGCGGCGGCGGCCGGTCGATTCGCCGAATGCGAATCGCTGAGGCCGGCGGTCAACGCGTCGAGGGCCGGCTTGGCGGCGGGGTTCTTGGGTTCGTTCTTCATGGTGATGATGGGGGTGAGGGGCGAGGCGGCGAGCGGCACGGAAACGGATGGGGAGGGCATTATAGAAGGAACGGACTGCAAAGTGGGGACGGGCAACGCGACGGGCGAGAGCAAAACGGAAGGGGCGCTCATATTGGTGCCAACGGATTGGAACGGCAACGAAACTTGTCTGGGACCCACGGGAAGAACGGCTTTCATTTGAGCTAAAGATGCTGAGGGCAGCACCAAAGCGACGGCGACGGCCGCGATCCGTTTCACTAAGCCATTCTAATCAATGATTTCAATGCCCATATGGGACCCTCGGGCCAGGATTCGACAGGCTTTCGGCCTAAGTCCTATGCGCAAAGGCCGGTTTGAACGAAATGGTAGAATGGCTCATGCCCCATCCATTCCCCCACCAATACGAAGTAACCCTCTCCTGGAAGGGCGGAGAGACGAGCGAAACCTCCTCCGGCCCGCGCCCGGTCCTCCCCGGCGGCCCGCCCGCGCAGTTCGACGGCACCGACGAGACCCGCTGGAGCCCCGAGCACCTGATCCTGGCCGCTCTGACGCAATGCCTGATGCTCACCTGGATCTCGCTCAACAAGCGCTCTCAGATCCCGCTGAAGGGCTGGGAATCAAAGGGCGAGAGCGTGCTTGATAAGACGAAGGAAGGCCTCGTCTTCACCTCGTTCAAGCTCTCCGTCACGCTGAAGACCGAGGAGTCCCGCATCGATGAGGCCCGGCGCCTGCTCGACAGCGCCAAAAAATACTGCATCGTCGCGAACTCGCTCAAAACCCCTCCGACGCTCGACGCCGTCGTGGTCGCCGCCTGAGCCAGCGGCCCCCGATCTCCGAGCGCGCGGCACTCCTCGTCCTCGCGTCCGTCCACTTCGTCAATATCCTCGATTTCATGATGGTGATGCCGATGGGCCCGGACTTCGCGGGCGCGCTCGGCATACCGATGTCTCACCTGGGGATCATCGGCGGCGCCTACACCGCGTCGGCGACCGTCATCGGGATCGCCGGCTCGATGTTGCTCGACCGTTGGGAGCGCCGGTCCGCTCTCACCATCGCGGTCGTCGGCCTGGGCCTTTCCACGATGACCGGCGCGCTCGCGACCGGCAGCGCATCCCTGATCCTGGCGCGGGTGGCGGCGGGCGCGTTCGGCGGCATCGCCGCGACGCTGTGCTTCTCGATCGTGGCCGACCTCGTGCCCGAGGAGCGCCGCGGGCGGGCGACGGCCATCGTCGCCTCGGGCTTCTCGCTGTCGTCGATCATCGGCGTGCCCGCCGGGCTTGAGCTCGCGCGGCGCGGCGGGTGGCGCGCGCCGTTTCTCGTCGTCGGCGTGGTGGCGCTTCTCCTGGCCGTTTTCGCACGACTTCTCCTGCCTCGGCTCCGGGCCCACCTCGACACGAAGGAAAAGGCGGCCGCGCTGCCCATGGACGCGCGCATGGGCCTGAGCTTCGTCGCGTTCGGCTGCGCGATCCTGGGCAACTTCATGCTGATCCCGAACATCCCGGCCTACCTGCAGTTCAATATGGGCTTCCCGCGCGAGCACATGGGCCTGCTGTATCTCGGCGGCGGGCTCGCGAGCCTGGTGACGATGCGCCTGTCGGGAGTCTGGACGGACCGCACGCGTGCGCTATGGCCGGTGCTGACCGGATCGATCCTGGTGTCGGCAGCGCTCGTCTTCGGAGCGGTGATTCAGCCGCCGTGGCTGGCGCCCGTGCTGTTCTTCGCCGTGTTCATGAGCTGCAACGCCGCCCGGTGGGTCGCGGTCAACACCCTCGCCAGCCGCGTGCCGCCGCCGTCGGCGCGCGCCCGCTACCTGTCGGCGCAGAACGCGTTCATCCACGCGGCCAGCGCCGTGGCCGCGTTCAGCTCGGCGGCCTTCCTGTCGGCGGAGCCCTCCGGCCGGCTGATCGGCATGCCCGTGCTCGCGGCGACGGCCGCGGCGCTGGGCCTCGGCGTGCCCGTCGCGGTGTGGCGCCTTGAAAAGCTGATCCCCGCGCGCCGCGCCGCCCTCGACGCGCCGGTTCCCGCCGAATTCTAACCTAGCCCCCGACCGAACTATCCTTAAGAATAGCCGGCTCGCTATTGATAATAATCACTCGTTCCGGGACGAGTGATTATCGTCAGCGCCGACGGAAGGCTGGAGCGCTAGTCGCCAAGCAGGCGCAGATAAAGATGGGGCTCGGAAGCGGCCTTCTTCGCCATCTTCAGGACGCGCGCGATCGCGGGCTTCGCCTCGGGCGCATCCGTGGCTGCGGCGGAAAGGCGCTCGAGCTCCGGGATCACGACGGCGAGCTGGAGGCGGTTGAAGACGGTCACGCCCTCGATATCCACGTAGCGAAGCATCGGGTAGCCCGGATTGCCGGCCGGGATCGAGGCCGCGAGGAGGCCGCCCTCGTCGAGGAAGGAGTCCAACTGCTCGGCGAATTCATCTTCGAGATGCGCATCAAGACCCATGCTACCTCCCCGGATACATCGTCACGACCTCGCCGTCCGGCTCCGCGATGACCACATACGTCCTCATCGGCCTGCCCGAGCGCCCGTCCGAGCCGATGACGGCCTTCGCGTCGGTGACGCGCTTGTCGCGGCCGTTCTTCTCGCGACGCGGCCGCGACATCTCCGCCGCTTTCAGAAGCTTGAGCAGGTCCGTGCCCGCGACGAACACGCTCTTGCCGCGGGTGCGCATCCCCTCGGGAAAGTGCCCTTCACGTATATGCCTCTCCGCGCGCGGCGACAGGCGCAGGATGACCGCGCTTTCGTCTTTAACGAGCGGCGCGCCCGCGCAAGGAAGGGCCAGGAGGAACGCCAGCGCGATTTGAAGCATGGGCGATTATATAAGATGCCTTATGAAGAAGCTTCTCCCTCTCGTCGCGCTCTGGGCCTCCGCCTGCGCCCCGATGATCAACGACATCACAACCACGCCCGACGATCCGCCGAGCTTCCGGCGCGCGGTCCTGCTCCCCGAGAACCGCGGCCGGGACATGACCTACTCGATCAACAACATCTCCCGCCAGCGCAAAGCCTACCCCGACCTCAAGCCGGTCGTCCGCGCCGACCCGCCGGAAGGCGCCTTCGAGGCGGTGCTCGCCGCCGTCCGGCGCATGCCGCGCTGGAACATCATCGGGGTCGACACCGCGGCGCGCGTGGTCGAGGCGGTCGCGACGACGGGGTTGCTGCGCTTTAAAGACGACGTCGTCATCGAGGTGCGTCCGAAGGGGACAGGCTCCGCCGTGCACATGCGCTCGAAGTCGCGCTCCGGGAAAGGAGATCTCGGCGCCAACGCGGCGCGCATCCGCGCCTTCACCGAGGAGCTTTCGCGCTAGCGAAAGGCGAAGCCGAGGAAGCGCTCGACGGCGTAGGTCGAGATCTGGCCGCACGGGCCGTTGAAGTTGTAGTCGCAGCCGTGCGTGGCCCAGGGCATGTTCAGGAAGTAATGCGGCACGCCCGCGGCCTTGAGCTTCTCGGAAAGCCGGTACTCGTGCAAGGGCCAGACCATCTCGTCGCGGCCGCCGTGGATCATCAAGGTCGGCGGGGATCTCTTTCCGGCGCTCAACAGAGGCGAGGCCTGAGCGTAGCGCTCCGGCTCCTCGGCAGGAGAGCCGCCCAGGTATTGGCGCAGAAGCTTGCGCGAATCGATCATGCGCTTGGGGCCGGGAACGCGCCAGGCGAGGAACAGGTCGTTGGGGCCGTAGAACACGATCGAGCCTTTGAGCCCGGGGAGGGGCTCGAGGTCGTGCGCGGCGGCGAGCGCAATCTGGGCGCCGGCGGAACGGCCGAGGAGGACGACACGGGTAGTGTCCAGGCCGAATTCGGAGGAACGGCGGCGTAAAAACGCCAGTGCGTCGCGAATGTCCTCGACGGGGCCCGGGAAGATCGAACGAGGAGCCAGACCGTAGTCGACGGAAGCGACGGCGTAGCCGCGCGCGGCGAGGTAGCGCGACAACGGATCGAGCTCGAGGCGCGAGCCGCTTTGCCAGGATCCGCCGTGGACGACGATGATGAGGGGCGACGGCTTGGGCGCTGACGCGGGGCGGTAGAGCTCGAGCGAGAGGACCTCGCCACAGGAACGGGCGTATTGCTCGGTGGTTTGACGGATGGGGCTTAACGGGACGCCTACTAAAAGATTTATTAACGACAACGGATTGGAGGATATGTCTGACGGACCGAAAACGGCCTCCATGTTTTTTGGCAGGTTCGCCGCCACGGTGCGAGAACGCAATAGCGGCGTTAGAAATAATAACGCTGCGACAACGGCGATGACCACCGATATTCGGCCGCCTTTAGTCGTCGACCAACCGGGGGCGAATGGAAGCAACGACAAAACGGCCAACATGTGACCCCACTCCGTTACGATGATCGCCAGCATCCACAGGTGATACTCGGGGGCTCGGAATACGGCCAGAAACGAAACCAACAAACACGCTGACGCGTAGATCATGCGCCCGCGGCCGTTTCGGACGCTCGTCATCCCCAGGCACCCTGCAATGCCTTAAACCCAACCTCATAGGTCAACGGAGCCATTCCTATCGCCGCGGCCAGGCGCGAGGAGTCGAGCGAACTGTCGCGCGGGCGCGGGGAGGCGAACTTCACGTCCACGGCCCGCCCGGGATGGATGAGGTTCTCGTTGAAGCCCATCACGCGCGCGAAGGTCACCGCGGTCTCAAAGCGCGTCGCGCGCTCGGCCCCGCCCCAGTGGAACAATCCCTCGATGTCGGGATCGGCGAGGAGCTTCGAGATCACCTCAGGCAACTGATCGGCGGCCGTCGAGGTGCGCCACTGATCGGTGAAGGCCGACACGGCCTCGCCGGCCGCCAGCCTGGCGCGCATCCCGTCGATGAAGCCGGGGCGCCCGCCCAACGGCTTACCGTACGCGGTCGAGACTCGCAGGACCACGGCGCCGGGGGCACGCACGAGCGCTGCCTCCTCGCTGGCGAGCTTGCCGCGCGCGTAGACACCGCTCGGGCAGGGGGCGTCGTCCTCGGTGTACCAGCCACGCTCGCCGTCGAACACGAGGTCGGTCGAGAAATGGATGAGGCGCGTCCCGGAGGCGCCGCACAAGGCGGCCAAGGTCTTCACCGCGTCCACGTTCACACGCTTGGCCCGGTCCGGGTCCTTCTCGCAGGCGTCCGGATCGGACTCGGCGCCGGTGTGGATGACGACCTTCGGCGCGGAGGCGTCGAAGGCGCGCCGGATCGAGTCGGGATTGGACAGGTCGAGGTCCAAGGCCCCCTCCCCGGCGGAGGTCCGGGAGGCCCGGACCACCGTCCAAGACCTTGAAAGGACCGGGGCCAGGCGTCTTCCGATGTATCCGGTGGCGCCGGTCAGCAGGAGCGTGGGGGGCGTTATTGTCACCTAGGTCCTTGGGCCCAGAGCCGCCCGGGCAGTATGCCTCAGGTCAGAATGAGCCGGAGCGACTATACTGGTTTTATGGTGAATCGAACAGCTTTAGCCGCCCTCCTCCTGGCCCTGGCCTCCCCTTCGTGGTCCGCCCCGGATACGGCGCTCCAACAGGCCAAGGGCCTGACCACCGGCGGGGCCGCGAACTGGGATGGCGCCCACACCCCGGCTCCCGGTTGCGAAGATGAAGCCTGCAAGATCAATCGCGCCTCTGACGGAGCCCTCCAGATCGGCAGCCTCCCGGTGGCCAAGGACAACGGCCCCCGCATGACCATGAGCGCCGATGTCCCGTCCCCCACCCTCGGCAAGGATGCGGAAGGCTCCAAGGACAAGCCCGGCTTCTTCAGCAAGCTTTTCAGCGGCAAAGGACTGATGTACGGCCTCGGCGGCGCCGCGGCCGGAGCCGGAGTCGGCTTTCTGCTCGGCGGACCGGTCGGAGCCGTCATCGGCGGCCTGCTCGGCGCCCTCGGCGGGTTCTTCCTGTCGAAGATGCTCGCGAAGTAACGCCTCACCCGATATCACGCAGGAAGGCCGGCCCCTCGACGGGCCGGCCTTCCTAGTTCTAAGACGGCTTGCCGTAGCCTGAAACCGGAGATATACTACGCCTATGACCCGCACGACCTGGATTAAAACGGCGCTTCTGATCGTGCCCGTCGCTCTGACGCTCGCCTGCGGTGGCGGCGGCTCTGATCCGGCTCCCGACCCGAATCTCACCGGGCCCTGCCAGCAGGACAATCAGCGCTGCCAGTCGAGCGGGGACTGCTGCGGCGTGCTGACCTGCAACGCCAACAAGGTCTGCACCGGCGGCGGTTGCCAGAGCGCCGGCACCTTCTGCACCAGCTCCTCCCAATGCTGCGGCACGATGAGCTGCACCAGCGGCACCTGCACCGGCAGCACCGGCTGCAACGGCGCGGGCGCCTCCTGCTCGAGCTCGTCTCAGTGCTGTAGCTCGCTCACCTGCAACAGCGGCGTGTGCGGCGGCGGCACGAGCTGTTCCGGCCAGGGCGCCAGCTGCGGCGCCTCCTCGCAGTGCTGCGGCACTTTGACCTGCCACAGCGGTTTTTGCCAATAGATATTGTAGGATTGGCCCATGGCTAAAGCGACCAAGGCTCCCCTCAAATCCGGCATCACCAAAGAACTTTTTCCCAGCGGCAAGGTCTCCGCCGAGGTTCCCTACAAGAAGGGCCTGCGCGAGGGCGCGGGCAAGATGTACTACGAATCCGGCGAGCTTTACGCCAAGGAAACCTACAAGGCCGACAAGCTCAACGGCCCGACGGTCACCTACTACGTCTCGGGCAAGACCCAGGCCGAGCTCAACTACAAGAACGGCGCGCTCGACGGCCTCTGCAAAGAGTTCTACCTGAGCGGCAAGCTCGAGTCCGAAACGACCTACAAGGACGGCAAGAAGGACGGCCCCACCAAGATCTACACCGAGGCCGGCGCCGTCGAGAAGTCGCTTACCTACAAGGACGACAAGCTCGTCCCTTAAGGGGTCAGGCCTTCTGATTTTGCGATTCTCTCTCGCGAATATCGCGAGACCGCGCTGACCGCCACACCGAGCCAACGGGCGGTCGCCGTCAGAGAATACCCCGCCTTGACCGCCTCCAAGGCTATCAACCGGCGCACAGCAACGACGCGCGGCGCCTTGGTGTTTGACCGGATCGCCTCGATGTGGATACCCTCTCGCAACGCGATTGGCCGGCTCAGGTCCTCCATCTCCTGCTTTCGGCTGATTTCGTCTCGAATTAAAGTGGGCCGCCTTGGCGGCGCGCACGGCCATGGTTCAAAATCGTCCAGATCGGCTTGATTCCGGGGGTGGCTCGAGAAGCTGGACCAGCGCCAATCTTCCGGAGCCGCGACCAACCCCGCCCGCACCGGATTGAGGTGAATGTAGAGGATCAAGCGATACAAATACGCTTCATCAAGACACAGAATCGCTTTGTATCGGGCTTGAAACAGGTGCCCCGTTCGCTGATGGCGCACGTTGAATCTCATGGGGTAGCCGGTCAACACGCGTTGCATCACCGTCCCCAGCGGGATAGCTCCGACTTTGACGGCCAGATGGAAATGATTTCCCATCAAGCAATAGGCGATGATTTCAGCGCCCGTCTCATCTTCTACGCGCTTCAGATCGGCTAAAAATTCCTCGCGATCACGATCATCGATGAAGATCACGCCGCCGTTGACCCCGCGAGCCATCGCGTGGTAAACCGCGCCTGCGAAATGAATTCTTGGTCTTCGACTCATACCTATCTTACGATTGACCCCCCGAAAAAGTTGCATGGCCGGGGGAATTGCAAGATCAGAAGGCCTGACCCCTTAGGCTTGACGCGGGCCGGCTCCTCAGCTACGCTTCGTATGCAGCGTCGTTTTAGGAGCCCCATGAAATCCCTCGCCCTCCTCCTCTCTTTTGCCATGCCCGCGGCGCTCGCCGCACAGGAAACTCAGGTCTCCCCGAAGCAGGACAAGAAAGGATGGTACCGCACCGTGCGGGAATTCCATGAAGCCGGCGTGGTCGATCGCAAGAGCTTTCCCTTCGAAACCCCCACCGACGCCAAGGGAAACTTCATGTACTGCGCGCTTCTCCCCGCCGCCGATTGGGTGCTCGATTCAAGGGAGGAGTCCGTCGAGGAGCAGTACCTGAAGCTCCTCCAATCGGCGATAAACCTCCACGTACGCCAGACACCCGACCGGGAGATCGGCACCGGCGTGATCGGGTTCTGCGGAAGAATCGAGTCTCCGACGCCGCAGGTCGACCTCGACCGCCTCAACGCGGATTGGCGGGCCATCTGCAGGAATTTAAAGCCCGCGTCTCAGACCGGCCGCTACTCATGCACCGACAACAGCCGGGATACCCCCCCTCAACCGAGGACGGCCGTCATCGAGACCCTCAAGATTTTGGCCCGCTCGCCGCACGCCAAGACGGCGACGGCGGCCTTGGACTTGATGGACGAGATCAAGGGCCGCGATAAATTCTTCGCCAAGACGGTCAGCGAGATTCTGCGCGACCCCAAGACCCCTCTCGCCGCGCGCGAGCGCGCCGCCGAGATCCTGGCCAGCGTCCATACCCACGACCTCTCCGGACATACCCTCGCCGCGATCTGGGGCGACAAGGCCAATCCCGAGAGCCTGCGCCGCGCGGCGCTTCGCGGCTACTCGCTCGTCATGAGCTTTGGCACTTCACGCTCGGCCGGGAGCGACCCGAAGGCCAAGGGCGAGGTCCGCGACCGCCTGCACCAGTATCTTCACCCATTGGCGGGAGTCATCCAGGCCGAGACCCGCGACGGCAAGGACGGGAAGGGAGGCAAGGACACGCTCACCCCCCTCGGCGAGGACGCGCTGTGCGTCGCGGAGCAATACTCCAAGCAGTGGATCTGCTACGCCAATCGCTTCGGCTCGAAGTGGTACGAGGAAGTGAAGAAGGATGAGGCCGCCGGCGTGGACGTCTGCGCCAAGGACGGCAGGCTCAAGCGGTAGACGCGCACGACCCGGAGAATCGCAAAATCAGAAGGCCTGACCCCTTCAACGCTTCAGGGCGTCGCCCAGGGCGGGGGCGGCGGAGGCGATGGCCAGCAGCGCGTCGGGGTGCGACGCGATCCATGAGATGGTCTTCGGATCGGCGATCATCTTGTTCATGACCTCGGGATCGCCGAGGGCTTCCTGGATCGCGGGGCAGTCGAGCATCTTGCGGAACATCGGGCTGCCGAGCAAAGCACGGACCGCCTGAGGATCGCGCATGGCGGGCATGGCGAGGAAGGCGCGGATCAGCGCCGGGTTGCCGAGCAAGGCCTTGGCCACCGTCGGGCTGTTGAGCGTCACGCGGACCAAAGAGGAGTTCATGTAGGCGTCCACCTTTTTGGGATCCGCGAGGAACGCGCGCAGGTCGCGCGCGCTGCCCAGGGAGCTGCGCCCCATCAGGAAGGAGGCCGGCTTGGCGATCAGGCCCGATATGAATTTATGCTTCTTCGCCCAGGCCTCGGCCTTCGGCGTGATGACGGTGTAGCGTTTCTCCAAAGCGCTCTTCGGCGCGATCCCGACGACCATGCCCGGATCCGCGATCTGCCGCATCAAGGACGACGGCGCGGGGGGTGCTGCGGCCACGGCGTCGCGCAAGGACTCTCCGGGGGCCAGCGCCATGGGCGCTCGGACCGGGGCGGGCCCCGTCTGAAGATTGAACGAGTCGGCCACCGCATTTGTAATATAGACGTCGTCCGGGCGGGACATGACCGACCAGGTGACGGCGCCGCCGGCCCCCAAAAGGCCGATGACGCTGATGACAGGAAGAAGGCTCCTCACGAGTATAGGATAGCCTTCTCGAAATAGGCGGTCATGGGCCCAAGGACCTATATTCCCAAATAAAATGCACCCCTTGACAGCACCAGGGGAAGCGGCTATAGTAAAGAAACGTCATGATTTTTAGACATATATGAGACAAATGATCACGTGGAACCGCTTTGCCCCGGCCCTCCTGGCCGCCGCTTTGGCTATTCCCGCGGCGGCGATGAAACCGTCTTCTCCCCTCCCCCACCCGCCGAACCAGCCGATGACGCCGGTCATACTCGACCCCGGCCACGGCGGCGACGACCAGGGCGCCGTGGTGCGCGGACTCCAGGAGAAGGACATCGCCCTCGTCTTCGCCAAAAAGCTCAAGGCCCGTCTCGCCCGGAACGCCGATCTTCCCGTCGTCCTGACGCGCGACACCGACCGCTACGTCACGCTCGACAACCGCCTCGTCAACAGCGTGGACATGAGCGGCTCTCTTTTCGTCTCCCTTCACCTCAATCAGGTGAAAGGCAAGAAGGCCGTGGGCGCCATCGTCTACAGCTACGGGCCGGAGCAGCTGCGCAAGTGGCGCAAGCGCCGCCACCCGAGCGTGCCTCCGATGCCCGCGCCTCCGAAAGGGCAGGCGGCCGACAGCGAAAGGCTGGCCCGGACCTTCTCGCGAAACCTGCGCGCCGACGGCTTCAAAGCCGAATCGTCGAAGTCCGACTACTACGTCCTGAAAAATCCTTCTGCGCCGAGCGTGCTCATCGAGCTCGGTTATCTCAACAATCCCGACGAGGCGGCCAAGCTCAACGACTCCGCCTATCAGGACAAGATGGTGGACAGCCTCGCCAAGGCGATCGAAGAGTACGCGACGCTGCGCACCTTGCGCCACGACGTCGCGGCCGCCCCCAAAGTCGCCGTCAAGCGTTAGGATGAAAGCGCTCGTCGTCGTGACCGGCGGGACCTTCGACAAGGAATACGACGAGATCCGCGGCACGCTTTCGTTCGGCGAAACCCACCTTCCCGAGATGCTCAGGCTCGGCCGCAGCCGACTCAAGATCCGCGTCGCCCGTCTCATGATGAAGGACAGCCTGTTCATGACCGCGGCCGACCGCCGCAAAATACTCGCGGCCTGCAGGAATGCGTCGGAGAATCGCATCGTGATCACGCACGGCACCGACACGATGGCCGAGACCGCCGCGGTGCTCGGCCGCGGCCTGCAGGGCAAGACCGTCGTCCTGACCGGCGCCATGCGCCCCTACCGCTTCGGCTCCTCCGACGGGCTGTTCAACCTCGGATCGGCCCTCTCCTTCGCCCAGGCCCTGCCTCCGGGCGTCTATGTCGCCATGAACGGCCTCGTCTTCACCTGGGACGACGTGAAGAAAGACCGCCGCCTCGGCGTGTTCACCCGCCGTTGAGCGACCGCCTGCGATTCTGGCTGCGCTGGCCGCTGGGCCTGCTGTTCATCACGAGCGGCGTCGGGCACTTTGTGAAGACCGCGCTCTACATGAAAATGATGCCGCCGTGGCTTCCCGCCCCGCGAGGGCTTGTCCTGCTCAGCGGCGCCGTCGAGATCACTTTGGCCGTGCTGCTGTTTTCGCCGCGCCATGAGCGCGCGGCCGCCTGGGGCCTGCTTGCGACCCTGATCGCGATCTTCCCGGCCAATGTTCAGATGTACCTCACGGCCGGCACGCCCGCCTCACCCTTCCCCGGCCTGTCTCCGTTCTGGGCCGCCGTCCGCCTTCCTCTCCAGGCTCTCCTCCTCGCATGGGCCTATGCCCTCGCGCGGCCAAAAGACCCAGGCGCTCATACCGGTTCGCAGGTACAATAGAGGCATGAGAAAGAGCCTCCTCCTCCTGACTCTCGTCGTGGCCGCCCCCGCTTTCGCCGGGCCCGTGCGCCTGAAGGGCGGCACGAAATCCGAGAACAAGCTGCGCCGCTTCGTGGAGAACGACGAGAAGCTCAAGGCCCGCATCCAGGACGCGATCAAGCGCGAGGAGCGCTTCGTCGCCGAGGCGCGCGAGTCCGACCTGCGCGACGCGGTCTCCGATACGTCCATCAACGATCTGCACGCCAACCTCGAGAAGACGACGGGCGAAAAGCGAAAAGCCGTCCTTGAGTCCTTGCCCGGCATGAAGGCTTACGGCGGCCCGGCCTGCGCCGCGCTCGCCGCCTGCGTCAAGCCCGACATGTCGATCGAGGTCTCCGACTCGGGCGACGTTCCCGACACCCTTCGACGCATGATCCGGCCCTGGATGACCTTGCAGCAGGAGCGCGGCTCCGAGATCGAGGTCGCCACCGCGGAAGGCGCCGGCGACGCGGCCCTGATCGTGAAGCTCAAGGGCGTGGACGCCGCTCCGCTCACGCTCAACGTCTCCCCCCATCTCATCGGCGGCTTCTCGGTCTGGTTCGACCAGCCCGAGGCCGCGGCCGCGCTGTACGCCCGCGAGCGCGAAGCCGTCCTCAAGACCGCCCGTTAGATCAGGCGCAAAAGGATCGGCGTCAGCACGGTCTTTGCTAGCATGCTCGCATGAAATGGAGCCGAGCTCTCGTCGTCGCGGCCGTCGCCCTCCTGATCCTGTGGCTCGCGCCCCGATGCTCCCGGTTGCCGCCCGCCGCGCCGCCTGAGCGCGTCCAGGCCCCGGCCTCGCCGCCCAAACCCTCGCGGCCGCCGCCGCCGCTCGTCGTTCTCCCGTGGACCTCGCCGGGCATGTTCCCCAATACGCAGCAGGGCACTTATCATATCGTCTACGGGATCAAGAATCAGTCCACGACGCGCGCATACGACATGCGCGTGCTCCTGACGGCGCGCAAAGGCGAGACCATCGAGCAGATCGGCGGCAATGAGGTCATGGGCCACCGAGGGCTGATACCCGGGGCCTCGACCTACTGGGCGCAAGGGATATCGACCGGCCTCATCGAAGGGATCCTGGCCGCGCCGCGCAAGCCCGGGACCGAGATCGAGTGGGGGCTCTCCTACCACCTCGACGGCGAGGACCCCGAAGAGGTGCGCTGCCTTCATCTGCGCGCCCTGCCCAGGCGCGGCCCGGAAGGGATCGTCTGGATCCCTCTCGGTGAGACCGACGAGTGCGACCCGCAGAAGATGCCCGCTCGATGAAGACCCGAAGCCTCTCTTAGATCAGGCGCAGCTGATCCCCGAGCGGCCTGCGGAAATTCCCACGCTCGAGCGGTGGCTGAGATCTCCGGTTCAGCCCCAGGCGCTTGCAGGTCAGCGCGAACAGCTTGGAGAGATGCTCGGCGTAGATCCCTTCGCCGCGCATGCGTGAACCGAAGCGCGGATCATTCAAGCTCCCGCCGCGGATGCTCTTGATCTGGTTGAGCACCTTTTCCCTTCGGTCCGGATAATTCTGCAGGAGCCAGTCGTCGAACAAGCTTCCGAGCTGATGCGGCAGACGCAGCGGCACATAGCCCGCCATCGTCGCCCCGGCGTCGGCCGCCGCCTCGAGGAGCGCGGGCATCTCGTGGTCGTTGAGGCCCAGGATCATCGGCGCGGTCATCACGCCGACCTGTATGCCCGCCTTCGTGAGCTCGCGCATCGCGGCCACCCGCGCCGATGGCGTCGACGCGCGCGGCTCCATGCGCCGGGCGAGCTCCGCGTCGAGCGTCGTCAGCGAGACCATCACGCGCACCCCGGCATGGCGCGTGAGCTCTTGAAACACGTCGATGTCACGGGTGACGAGCGCGTTCTTCGTCACGAGCCCGCAGGGCTGACGCGCGTCGGCCATCACCTCGAGGCAGCCGCGCGTCACCTTCAGCTTTCGCTCGATGGGCTGATACACATCGGTCACGCCCCCGAGAGCGATCGTCTCCGGCTCCCAGCTTTTCTTGGCCAGCTCGGCGGCGAGCAACTGCGGCGCATCTTCTTTCACGAAGATCATGGTCTCGAAGTCGAGCCCGGAGGAAAGCCCCAGGTATTCATGATAGGGCCGGGCATAGCAGTAGACGCAGCCATGCTCGCATCCCCGATACGGGTTCAGGCTCCAGGTGAAGGGAATGTCGGGGCTGTCGTTCTTGACGAGGATGGACTTCGCCGTGTCGCGGTAGAAGCGCGTCTTCGGCGCCGGTTTCTCAGAGGGATCGGCGCTCTCCTCCCATTCGTAGGAGAGTTCTTCAAAACGGTTCGTCGGATTGAGCGCGGTCCCTCGTCCGCGCGGCGCTTCAGGCATGCGACAGTATAGTCGAACGTTTGTTCGATATCAAGACCCATGCAACTTTTCACCCCCCTCAATCGTATAAAGGGATGGAACCTTCCCCGATTCGCGTCGAACCCGGCGAGCCCGGCCGCCTGATCGTCCGCCTACCCTACACCCCGGAGCGCCTCGCCAAGATCAAGACGGTGGCCGGCCGCCGCTGGCACGGCCCCGAGAAATACTGGTCGATTCCCAAAGACGAAGGCGCCGCCTCTCGCCTTCAAGCGCTCTTCGCCGGCGAACGCATCGATCTGGATTGCTCTCTCGCTCCGGCGCCGAGTCCGGGCGCTGCGAACGCGCTCCTCGACAAGGTCCGCGCCGCGATACGCGCCCGCCACTTCAGCCCTCGCACCGAAGAAACCTATATCGGCTGGATCCGCCGTTTCCTCGCGCAATCCGGCCCCGCCCCGGAAGCGCTTAGCGAGCCCGCGATCGGCCGCTTCCTCTCGGCTTTGGCGACCGACTCCCATGTCAGCGCCTCGACCCAAAATCAGGCGCTCCACGCCATCCTCTTTCTCTACGAACAGGTTCTCGGCAAGAAAATCGAACGCATGGAGAATGTGGTCCGGGCCAAGCGCGCCGTCCGAGTGCCCGTGGTGCTCGCCCGCCAGGAGGTGCTGGCGGTCCTCAGCCGCATGTCGGGCACCCCGCGCCTCATGGCAATGCTCCTCTACGGAGCGGGCTTGCGCGTGATGGAATGCTGCCGCCTGCGCGTCAAGGACATCGACTTCGCCCAGAACCAGCTCGTCGTCCGCGCCGGCAAGGGAAACAAGGACCGCTACACGACGCTTCCGGCCTCCATCATCCAGCCGATCCAGCGCCACCTCGAGGAAGTGCGCCGTCAGCACCAATCAGACCTCCTCAAGGGCCTGGGCGCAGTCGAGCTCCCCGACGCGCTATCGCGCAAATATCCCAACGCCCCGAAGGAGTGGGGCTGGCAATGGGTTTTTCCCGCCACGAGCCACTACACCGACCGCGTCACCGGCGAAAAGCGGCGCCACCACCTCCACGAATCCGTCCTCCAGCGGGCCTTCAAAGAAGCCCGTCTCAGGGCGGGGCTCGCCAAGCCCGCGAGCTGCCACACCTTGCGCCACTCCTTCGCCACCCACCTCCTCGAAGCCGGCTACGACATCCGCACCATCCAGGAGCTTCTGGGCCACAACGACGTCAGCACGACCATGATCTACACCCATGTCCTCAACCGCGGCGGTCGCGGCGTGCAAAGCCCGGCCGATCGCCTGGGCCTTGACGGGAGCGAGCTATGATGTATACTCATTGTAGACACACACAGGAGCCCGACGCTATGAACGCGACCGTCCAAAAATGGGGGAACAGCTTGGCCCTGCGCATTCCCAGCTCCGTGGCCAAGGACATCCAGCTTCACCAGGGATCCGCGGTCGAGCTGGCCGTCGAGAACGGCAAGATGATCGTCAAGCCCGCGAAGAAGCGCAAGGCGAGCCTCGCCCAGCTTCTCAAGGGCGTCACTAAGGACAATCGCCACTCCGAACAGGACTGGGGCGCTCCGGTCGGCCGAGAAGCCTGGTAATGGCCTACTGTCCCAAGCAGGGCGACGTGGTCTGGCTTTCGTTCACGCCCCAAACGGGCCATGAGCAAGCAGGATATCGGCCGGCTCTGACCCTATCCCCTGAATCCTACAACCGAAAGGTGGGGCTCGCTCTATTCTGCCCGATCACGACCAAAGCCAAGGGCTACCCCTTCGAAGTCCCCCTCCCCGCGGGGCTGAAGGCTTCCGGCGTCGTGCTGTCGGATCAGGTGAAGAGCCTCGACTGGCAGGCCCGAAACGCCAAGTTTTCCTGCAAGCTCCCGGCGGAAGTGGTCGCGAATGTGACCAGCCGGCTCGAAACTCTACTCGGCGCCTAACTCGCCCTCCGCGAAAGGCTGACCCAGCCTGCAGTGTTTCCCGCTTCCCATATTCATCCACAACCCTGGCGTATCTGTTGTTTTCCAACTACAATCCGACAATACCGACTATTCCGGTCACCTTGTTAGGCTGACCAATCTAATAGTAGTTCGACCGCAGAAGACCGGAAAGCGAATTTATGTTTGAACAGGAACGCCATTGA
>CAZIBN010000034.1:0-37653 GCA_964537395.1 uncultured Elusimicrobia bacterium | reverse complement strand
GGGCGCGCCGGGGGGGGGGGGGGGAGAGAGGGGCCTTGCGGAAAGACCGGAGGGGGTGAGGGCGCCCATCTTTGCGGCGACGGGGGTGAGGGAGTCGTCGGAGCGTGAGGGCGAGGAGAGGGGCTCGGCGATGAGCGCGGAGAATTGGGCGGAGGCTTTGGAGCTGGCTGAATCGCCGGAGGCTCTGGAAAGGCCTTCGACGGCTTTGGACGTTGCGAGTTGGACTGAAGCTAACGCTGCGGCCGTGGCGAGAACGGGCTTCGGGGCGGCCGCTGATTTGGAGGCGGCTGGGAGAAACGGATTGAGAGCGGACGGGATGACGGAAATGGCAACGGCAACGGATGGAGCGGCGCTCAGGGAGACCGGCGTTACAAAGGGAACGGCGGAGGGGGCGGAGAGGGAGGGCGACAACGACAAGAACGAATTGGGGGTTGTGCCGAAGACCGGCATTCCCTTGGGGGAGGCGTTGGAGCTTGCGCCTGCGGCGCCTGATATACCGGCGGCGGAGGGAACCGAGATGTGAACAGATTGAACTTGCGCTAAGGCGGGGGCGGAGCCGAGGGTGATGGACAGGAAGAGAGCGATCGTCTGTCGCATGAGCTTCATAGACTCATTATATGAGCGCGGGCGAATTATAGAGGGAGGCATTCGGCCCTATTTTGACCGGGTCCGAGGACCTACGGAACTATTGTCGTCTGGTGTGCCGCAAACGGCACGCGCGCTCGTTCCGGAAACAGTCGCGGCTAGTCGGTGAGCTTGAGGATGGTCTCGCGCGCGTCGGGAAACCGCGCGAGCAAGGTGGTTCGCGAACCGAGGTCGAAGTCGGCGAAGTCGAATCCGGGGGCGACCGTGCATCCGACGAAGCAGAAGCCCGATCCGGGCTCGGGCTCGGCGCCGAACCAGTAGCGCGCGGGCACGGCATGCTGAAGCAGATGGCCCTTCTTGATGTCCGGTCCAAGGACGAAGGATTCGACTTTCCCTTCGGGAGATATCTGCGTCAGACGCAGCGCGCCGCCGAGGTGGAAGTGCCACAGCTCGTCGGACTTGATGCGGTGCAATCGGGATTTTTGCCCTTCGGGCAGAAGGAACAATATCCCCGTCGAGACCGGGCGCGAGACTCCGCCGCGCGTGGTCATGGTCTCGGCGCTGCGGTATGTTTCTTTAAAGAAGCCGCCCTCGGGATGCGGTTCGAGGCCGTAAGCCGAGACGAGTTCCTTGCTCAACAGCCGATCGCGCGGGAGATCACGAGGCGCTGGATCTCCGACGTGCCCTCTCCGATCTGCAGAAGGCGCTGGTCGCGGTAGAAGCGCTCGACGTCGAATTCTTTCATGAGGCCGTAGCCGCCGTGGATCTGCACGGCCTCGTTAGCCACCTCCTGGGCGACCTCCGAGCAGTACAGCTTCGCCATCGCCGACTCCATGCCGAACGGCTTCTTTTGATCGCGCAGCCAGCAGGCCTTATAGAGGAACACACGGGCGTGCTCGATCTTCATCGCCATGTCGGCGAGCTTGAAGCTGATCGCCTGGAATCTGGAGAGGGGCTTGCCGAACTGGACGCGCTTCTGCGCGTAGGCCAGCGCGAGTTCATAAGCCCCTTGGGCGCAGCCCAAGCCCATCGCGGCGATGGACAGGCGGCCGCTGTCGAGGGTCTTGAGCATCTGGCGCGAGCCGGTGCCGCGCTTGCCGAGGATGGAGGAGTCGGGGACGGTCACCTTGTCGAAATAAAGCTCGGCGGTGTCGGAGGCGCGCCACATCAGCTTCTTGTGCATGCGCTTGGAGGTGAAGCCGGGCGTGCCCTTGGGCACGATGAAGCAGGTGAACTCGGGATCGCCGGCCTCGTTGCGGTTGCTGACGGCCTGCACGATCGTGCCGGCGGTGAGCTCGTTGGAGCCGTTGGTGATGAAGATCTTGGAGCCGTCGATCGTCCAGGTGCCGTCGGCGTTCTGGACCGCCTTCGTGCGCGAGCCGCGGGAGTCGGAGCCGGCGTCGGGCTCGGTGAGGCCGAAGGCGAAGAGCTGCTCGCCGGTGGCGAGCTTGGGCAGCCACTCTTTCTTTTGCGCGTCGGTTCCGAAATAGAGGATGGGTGCCACGCCGAGCGAGACTCCGGCGGCGACGGTCGCGGCCTGCGAGCCGTCCACACGTGCGAGCTCCTCGACGGCGATGCAATAGGAGGTGTAGTCGAGACCCGAGCCGCCGTATTCCTCAGGAACGATCAGGCCGAACACGCCGAGCGCACCCATCTGCCGCGTGAGATCGGCGGAGAACTCTTCTTTTTCATCGAGCTCGTGGGCGAGCGGCTTGATCTTGGCTTCCGCGAATTTGCGGACCGTGTCGCGGATGTCCTTCTGGGCGTCGCTGAGCTCGAAATCCATGTTATTTCTCCAAAGCGCATTGTAGCCGATTTTGTAGGATAGCCGCTTAATGAAGCACGGCGCCCACCCGCACGAAAAGCCTCACCACCCGCACTGGCCGCTGGAGACCTTGCTGTTCGCGTTCGTCTTCGCGCTGTGCTGGCGCTCGGTGCATGCACCGGAGACCTGGATCCATCTGAAGACCGGCGCGAAGATCATCGCCGATCACGCCCTGCCCAAGACCGATCCGTTCGGCTACGGCTCGTCGGGCGGCGCGTGGACGACGGACTCCTGGCTGTTCGACGTGGCCGCGGCCAAGCTCGACGCGCTCGGCGGCGTGAAGGCCGTCGTGCTCCTGAAGAGCCTCGCGGCGGCGGCTGCCTTCGCGCTCCTGTTGCCGATCAACCACGGCAGCCCGCTCGCGGCGGCGTCGCTGCTGGCGCTCGGCGCCTGCGCGGGCTGGACGGGGCTGGTCGAAACGCCCGCGGTCTTCGATCTCCTGTTTTTCGCGCTGTTCATCCGGCTGCTCCGTCCGCGCCACCGTTTTCATTGGTGGCAAGGGGCGGCGGCCGCCGCCCTGACCGCGCTCTGGGCCAACACGCACGGCGCGTCCGCGCTGCTCGCGCTGTGGCTCGTGGGGCTCAAGGTGTTCAAGACGTCCATGCGCACCGTCGCGCGCGAGCGCCTCGCCTACTGGGCGACGCTCGGCGCCTGCGTTCTGACCATCGCCTGGAATCCGCTGGGCTGGTCCGTTCTGGGACGCACGTTCGCGGACGCGACCACGGTCGCCGGCGGCTGGCCGGCGGAGTGGCTTTCCCTTTATACGCTGTTCGCGGTCGGGGGCCTGGCCGCGTGCTGGTACACGCTCCAGCAGGAGTTCGTCACGACCGTGGCCGCGACGACCATCATCGCCCTTTCCTTCGTCCTGCCGGGCCTGCGCCCGCTGGCGATATTGGCGGCCTGCCCGGTCATCGCTCTGGCGCTCGGGCATTGGCTCAAGGCCCGGGCCGACACCTGGCCGCGGGTGTTGCGCTGGGCGGTGTTCGCCGGCTTCCTGCTCGCGGGCTACCAGCATTTCGTGGCGGCGCCGCTGTCGCGCACGCGCGGTTACGGCGCGCCCGTGCTCGGGGGCGCCGTGCACTACCTGAAGTCGAACGCGGTGCGAGGCCGCATGTTCAACGAGCCCGAAGCGGGTGCGGAGCTGATCGGCCTGTCCGAGCGGCCCGTCTTCGTGGATGCGCGCTCGGGCGTTTACCCCGCGTCGTTCAAGCGCGAGGCCGCGGCCTGGCCGCGCCTGTTCCGTCAGCTCGACATGGTGTATCGCTTCGACTACGCGGTGGTGCATAACCACCGCGCGGGCGCGCCCGCGCGCATCATCGACGAGGATCCCGCCTGGGTCCTCGCCTACGCCGATGACCTCGCGCTGGTCTACCTGAAGAAGGTCGGGGAGAACACCTGGCTGCTTCCGTCCCAGCCGCTCCGCCTCATCGCGCCGAACCGGATGTGGCCCGACTCCATCGATCCCCTGCTCTCCGACAAGCGCAAGGCCGCCAAGGCGCTCGAGGAGATCGACCGCTGGCTCGTCCAGGCCCCGGACAGCGTGCAGGCTCTGATCTGGAAGGCCTACGCCCTGGGACGGCTCGGCCTGTCCGACAAGGCCGACCGCCACCTCGAGCTCGCCGGCGAGCGCCCGCGCCTGCGCCGCGACCCGGAGCTTCAGGCCGCCTACGCCTTCGCCCTCGAGGCGCGGGGACGTCTGCCGGAGGCCCGGATCGCGTATCGCGCCGCTCTCAAGTCGGCTCAGCGGCTCGATGAGCCCCGGATCGAGGCGGAGATCCTGCCCCGCCTGGCCGCCCTCTTTCGTAATCTCGGCGATGAGGCGGCCGCCCGCGAGGCCGAGGCCCGGGCCAAGGCCTTGCCCGTGCCCATCGAGCCCGAGGAATAATCTGGACAACTCCCCCCGGGCCTGTTATACTCGGGTCTCGCTAAGAGGATGAAAAACACTTTCGCTCGCCGCCTGGCCGCAGTCCTCCTCCTGGCGCTTGCCGCCGGCTGCAACCCACCCAAGTACGCCACCTACGAGTCGATCAACAAGGATTTCACCGCCTCCGTTCCCTGGGGCTGGCAGGTGATGACCGACCAGCAGGACAACGATTTCACGCAGTCGACCTTCATCGGGCCCTTCGATCCTGATTTTTACCTCGGCGCGCCGAGCCTCAGCGTGCGCTGGTACCGCCGCTACCGTCCGCATCGCCTGACCGACGGCCGCCTCGAGATGTACGGCGGAGCCGACGACTTCATCCAGCAGATGCTCTCTCAGGTTTACGGCCCGGACTATGTGCTGATGGGGCTCGACAGCAAGCTCTCCTACAAGCGCGGGGCCAACGACGAGGCCGTCAATGTCATCCCGGAGATCACGCTCAAGCAATCCGGGCTCAAGGCCCGGGCTTTCGCGGTCGCGTCCGCGACCCCGGCCCCGGACGCTAATAAGTGGGGGATCAGCGGCCAGGCCGGCACAGGCAAGTCGTTCGTCCTGCGCAAGCACGCCTATGTCGTCGTCACCATCGAGGACGGCTTTTATGTTCTCACCTACCCCGCGACGGAGCGGGGCTATGACAGCTATCTGGATAAGTTCCTCGGGCTGATGGGCTCCTTCATGCCGCGCACCGCCGGCCCCGGCGGCCCGAAGATCCGCGTCCCCGGTCCGCATTAAGGCTGTCAACCCCTGGCCCGTCCGCGGGTCCTCTGCTACACTGAAACGATGCCGTCCGCCGACAAACCCCGCCGCTCCACCCGTGATATCCGCCTTGCCGCGACGATCCGCGCCAAGCCGGAGCTCGTCTACCGCAGCCTGACCTCGGCGCGTGAGCTGACCCGCTGGTGGCTGGAAGGCGCAGAGACCGACGCGCGGAACGCGGGTCGCCTGCGCATGATCTGGCCTCGCGCGCGCGCCAAGGACGGGGTCCGCTGCCCCGGCTTCGGCGAACGTGAGGGCGTGTTCGTGGATCTGGAGCCCGCGCGCAAGGTCGCCTGGCTCTGGAAGCCGGCCCGCGGCGAGAAGGGCGTGCCGGCCCTGGCGTCGATCTTCATCCTGCCCGCCCGGGGCGGCATGAGCGAGGTGACCTTGCTCCATTCCGGCTTCGGGCCGGGCACGAGATCCTCGGTCGCGAGCGCCGGCGAGCTCTACGAGCTCTACGCGCGCGCCTGGGAGGACGGCCTCGCCAAGCTCAAGCTCTATCTTGAGACGGGGCGCACGTGCAAGCTCGAGTGCCTCGATCTCGAGGCTGTGCTCATATTCACGACGAGGTCGAAACGATGAATGGCTTGACGATAGTTCTGGCGGTCTTTTCCGGGGCGGCCGTTGCGGTCGTGGTTTGTTATCTCATTTTTTTCTCATCCCGCAAAAACGACGACGCCGGCCGCGTCCAGATGCGCGAGGACTTCCGCGCCCTGCTCGAGCTGGCCGAGCAGAAGTTCGAAACGGAAAGGGTCAAGCAGAAGAGCGAGCTCGAGGAGAAGAAGGCCTCCGTCGAGAACACGGTGGACAAGCTGTCGGAACGCCTGAAGACCTACGAAGAGCTGGTTCGGCGCTTCGAGGCCGACCGCACCCAGAAGTACGGCTCGCTCGAAAAGGGCCTCAAGGACGCCACCGAGCAGACGGCCAAGCTCGCCTCCTCGACCGAGGGCCTGCGCGCGCTGATGGACAACTCCCGCGCCCGCGGCCAGTGGGGCGAACGCATGGCCGACGACATCCTGCGCGCCTCCGGCCTTCAGGAAGGCGTCCAGTACCGCAAGAACCGCGCCCTCGACACCGCTGCGACGCGCCCCGACTTCACCTTCCTGCTCCCCGAGGGCAAGAAGCTCAACATGGACGTGAAGTTCCCGCTCGATAACTGGCTGAAGATGCTGCACGCCGAAGGCGAAGATGATCGAGCCAAGCTTAAGAAGGACTTTGAGCGAGATGTTAAGAACCGGATCAAGGAACTCCAGGGCCGCGGGTACATCAGCGTCGAAGAAGGGACCCTCGACTACGTTTTACTGTTCATCCCCAACGAGCAGGTCTATGGCTTTATTCAGGAAAACTACCCTGGACTTGTCGACGACGCTCTCAAGCAGAAGGTCGTCCTGTGCTCGCCGTTCACGCTTTACGCCGTTTTGGGCGTCATCCGCCAGTCCTTCGATAACTTCCACTTCGCCCAGGCGACCCAGGAAGTCCTCAAGCTGATCTCACACTTCTCCGCCACCTACGAGACCTTCAAGGGCCGCTTCCAGAAGCTGGGTGAGCAGGTCGGGAAGGTGGGCGAGCTTTACCAGGACATCGAGCAAACCTCCTTCAAGCGCCTCGACGCCTCCGTCGCGAAGATCGACCGCGTGCGCAAGGGCGAGGAAAAGCCGGAAACTCCGGCCCTCCCGTCCGACCTAGGCTGAACCGCGCTCTCAGCGCTGGGACACCGGCGGCTTGGCGATCTGGGGCCGTTTCGACGCGGCGGCCTTGCGGCTCTTGCGGCACCGGAGCAGGGCCAACGGCATGGGATCGTGCGGAAAAAAGCCGTTGGAGCGGCTGGGAACAGGCTGGCGGCCGAGAAGAGCGTCCAGATAGCGTTTCATGCCTATTCGCGTCGCAACGCACCCGCCAAAGAGAAGCCCCCCGGCCGGTTTCCCGGTCGAGGGGCTCTTGTACCCGGAGCTAGCTCTCAGTTAGAGCTTGACGACGCCGACAGCCTTCGGGCCCTTGTCAGGAACCTGAGCAGGGGCGAGCTCGTACCGGACCGCCTGGTTCTCGCTCAAAGAGCGGAAGCCGTCGGCCTGGATGGCGCTATGGTGCACGAACACATCCTTGCTGCCGTCATCGGGGGTGATGAATCCGAAGCCCTTCTGATCGTTGAACCACTTCACTTTGCCTTGCATGCTTGTACACCTCATATTGCGACTTGTGCGAGCCCCTCGGCGAGGCCTCTCGACGACGAATCGGCGAGAACTGTAAAAAGTATAGCACGAGGTATTCGTCCGTCAAGTACCATTTGTTACTGTTAGGGGGGGCTATTTTGGCACCCTCCGTAGGACCTAGAAAAGACCTATAAGCGGCGTCACAATAAGCCCAAACGACGCCTAATGGACGCGGATGGGGGAGGGTGTGGGAGGGAAAGCCCCGAAAAGGCCCTTACTTCGAGCTTTGGCGGGCTTTGCGGCGGGCTTCGGCGGCGGCCCAGCGTTCCTTCTCGTCCGGCGTCTCCACGAGGAGAGGCGGAACCGAGGCGGGGCGGCCGTCCGTGTCCACGGCGACCATGGTGACGAGGCAGGAGTTGGTGTGGACGCGGGTGCCGCCGGGCATGTCCTCGGCGTAGACCTCGACGCCGACCTCCATCGAACTGCGGCCGGTGTGGTTGATCTGGGCCTTGGCGATCAGGAAGGTCCCGACCCGGATGGGCACGAGGAACTCGACGCGCTCCATGGCCACGGTCACGCAGGGCTTGCGCGAGTGGCGCATGGCGCAGACCGAGGCGGCCTTGTCCACCATCTGGAGGACCTTGCCGCCGAAGACGGTGCCGTGCATGTTCGCGTCCGGGGGGAACATCAGGTCTGCGACGTCGGAGATGGAGTCGCGCGAGGGCCTCGGGGCCAGGCGGCGCTCGACCTTGGGGTTCTTATCGGCCATAAAGCTTGGGCCGGCGGTCGGCGAAGAGGTCGCAGGCGGGGTGGACCTTCTTGTTCTTGGCGGTCCAGGCGTCGATGGTCACGACCGCGGCGGCCGGTTGATCGGGCCCGAGGCGGACGAGCAGGGTGCCGTTGGGGGAGACCATCTGGGACTGGCCGATGTAGCGCAGGCCGCGCTCGACGCCGACCCGGTTGGCCGTCGCGGAGAAGACCCGGTTCTCGAGGGAGCGGATCTTCATGCCTTCCGGCGCCCAGGGGAGGACGAGGTTGGAGGGGTGGGCGATGATCTCCGCCCCTTTGAGGGCCAAGGTCCGGGCGGCCTCGGGGAAGAACCAGTCGAAGCAGACCATCACGCCGATCGACACGTCCTTGACCTTCTCCGTCCAGAAGCCGGTGTCGCCGGGGGTGAAGAACTTCTTCTCGCCGCCGAACAGATGGGTTTTGCGGTAGATGCGGCTCTTGCCCCCTTGGGCCAGCACCGCGGAATTGTAGAGCTTGGAGCCGGCTTTTTCGGGGAAGCCGGCGACGATGGCGCAGTTGTTCCGGGCGGCGTAGGCGCGCAGCAGGCCGATCATCGGACCGCTCGCCGTTTCGGCGCAGCGGGCCGCCTCTTTCTTCGTTTTGAAGTTGTAGCCCGAGGCGAAGAACTCAGGGAGGACCCAGAGGTCGGCGTCCTGCCGGTCCATCAGCTCAAAGCACGCCTTGATGTTCTGCGGTGCCTTGAGGAACTTCGGCGAATTTTGGACGACCCCGAGCCTGAATTCCATGGCGGCCATCGTACCAAAAACGAGACGGTGTCAGGCTTACCGGTATTTGCAGTATTCCGGCCGAAATACTGCAAATACCGGTAAGCCTGACACCGCTTATTATAGAATCGGCGGGTGATCAAGAAAGAGGCCCTCTCGTGGTGGCGCATGCACCTGGAGGACGACCCCCGGCGCCCGCACTCCCAGGTCAAAACCCAGATCGACGGCGTGGAGCGCTTCATGCGCCTGGAGCCGCGCTCGCGCGTGCTCGACCTCGGGTGCGGCTCGGGACGGCGCACCATCGAGCTCGCCCGCCGCGGGCACCGCGTGCTCGGCGTGGACCCCGACGAGCGCGCCCTGGCCGTCGCGCGCGCCTCGGCCAAGGACGAGAAGCTCAACATCCATTTCATGAAGGCCGACACGCGCGCGATCTCCTACCGCAGCGAGATCGACGCCGTGGTCAGCCTCGACGGCGCCTTCGGCCAGCTGCCCGGCGACCGCGACGACCTTCGCTGCCTCGAGGCCGCGCGCAAGGCGCTGAAGCCCTCCGGGCTCCTCCTCCTCGATACGCTCAACAAGGAGTGGCTCATGCGCCACTTCGAGCCGAATTTCTGGGAGCAGGGTGAGGAGCGCAAGAGCGCCGTCGTGCTCGATCAGATCAGCTTCGACTTCGAGCGCGGACGCCTCGACAACCGCCGCGTCATCGTGGACGCCGGCGGCAAGCGCACGCCCTCGTTCGTCAGCATACGCGTGTACACGCTGACCGAGATCAAGGCCCAGCTCGAGCGCGCCGGCCTGACCTATCTGCAGTGCTGGGGCGGCTTTGACGGCTCCGCCTACGGCATGGACAGCGGCCGGCTGATCGTCCTGGCCGAACGGCCCAAGGATCGGGCGGCGAAGCCGGTCGACCCCGACGACGATCTGCCCACGGCGATACGCATCAAAGGACGGAGGTAGCGATGAAAGCGTTTTTGATCTCGGCGTTCCTGGCCGCCGCCGTCCCGTCCGGCGCCGCCGAAACAGCCGCGACGCGCGTCGAGTTCTCGAGCTTCACGCTGCAAAACGGCCTGCGCGTCGTCCTGTCGCAGGATTCCTCCGTCCCCGTCGTCGCGATGACGATGATCGTCGACGTCGGCGGACGCCACGAGGCGCGCGGCCTGTCCGGCTTCGCCCATCTCTTCGAGCATCTGATGTTCGAGGGCTCCAAGCACGTGCCGAGAGGGGACTTCGACAAGCTGCTCGAGACGTACGGCGGCGACAACAACGCGTCCACGCACGAGGACTTCACCTTCTACTATGAGCAGGTGCCCTCCAACGCCCTTCCGGTCGCGCTGTGGCTCGACGCCGACCGCGTCGGCGCGCTCAACGTCGCGCCGGAGTCCGTGAAGAACCAGATCGAGGTCGTCAAGGAAGAGAAGCGCATGCGCGTCGACAACGAGCCTTACGGCCCGCTGCTGTACGTCGAGATGGCCTCGCACACCTTCTCCAACTGGCAGAACTCCCATCCCACCATCGGCTCGTTCGCGGATCTTGACGCCGCGTCCCTCAAGGACGTTCGCGCCTTCTTCGAGGCCTACTACTCGCCCGACAACATCATCATGGCGATTGTCGGCGACATCGATCCGGCGCAGACGCGCAAGCTCGTCGAATCGTATTTTGCCTCGATGCCGGCCAAGCCCCGACCGAAGGCCGCCGACGTGACGGAGGCCGCGCCCTCCGGCGAGCGGACCATCAAGCTCGTCGACGCGCACGCCAAGCTCCCGGCGCTGGGCTTCACCTGGAAGGCCGCACCTGAACGCGGTACTGAAGAGTATTACGCGATGCTGCTGCTCGGCAAAGCCTTGTTTTCGGGCAAGAGCTCGCGGCTGTACCAGAAGCTCGTCAAGGAGTCCCAGGTCGCGGTCGCGCTCGACGGCGGCCTCGGCTTCCCGATCTCCGACGCGGACGAGTATAAGGCGCCGGGCGCCTTCGGCGGCTTCGTCGTGCACAAGCGCGAGAAGACCTCATCCGAGCTCAAGACGCTCATCGAAGGCGAGATCGCCAAGGTCGCGGCGGAAGGCCTTTCGCCCGCCGAGCTCGAGCGGGTGAAGACGAAGTTCCGCTCGGATTGGCTGCGCGGTCAGGAGACGCGCCTTGGCCGCGCACAGCGCCTGCTCTACGCGGCCCTGCTCGACGGCGATCCCGAGGCCGCGAACCGCGAATTGCCGCGCTTCATGGCCGTCACGCCCGCCCAGATAAAAAGCGCCGCCGCGGCGCGTCTCGTGCCCGCGGCCGCGACCTGGTTCGAGCTCGCCGCCGGGGAGGCCAAATGATCATCTCGCTCATCCTCTTATCCGCGACGCTCGCCGCCGCCGCGCCCGTCGATATGTCCAAGCCTCCCGAGGTCGGGCCGATGCGCGCCGTGAAGCTCCCGCCGAGCTCCGAGTGGAAGCTCAAGAACGGCCTGACCGTCGTGCTCGTGGAGGACAGGCGCGTTCCCCTCATCACCGTGCGTCTCTCGATCGCGGGCGGCGAAGCGGCGATCGCGCCCGAGGACGCGGGCCTCGCCGAAGCCGTGGCCGAGCTCCTGACGGATGGGACGGCCAAGAAGACTTCAAAGGAGATCGCTGAGGCGGCCGAGCTGTTCGGCGGCTCGCTCTCAGCCGGCGCCGAGCCGGATGCGATCGTCCTGCACGCGTCTTCGCTCGCGGATAAGGCCGACGCGATGGCCTCGCTGCTGGCCGAGGTCGTGCGCTCTCCTTCATTCCCCGAGGCCGAGGTCGCCCTGCGCAAGGCGAACATGAAGGAAGAGCTCGCCGCCGCGCGCGCCGAGAGCGACTTCCTCGCGGGCGTGGCCTTCTATAAAAAGATCTTCGCGGGGCACCCGTACGCCGTGACCGCACCGACGGACGCCTCGATCGAGCGGGTCAGCCGCGAGAGCGTGGCCGCGGCCTACAAGCGCCTGTTCACGCCGAGCGGCGCGCTTTTGATCCTCGTCGGCGACATATCCAGGAAAGACGCCGAGGCCCTGGTCATCCGAAATTTCGGCACCTGGCAGGGCGGCCCTGCCGCGACGGATGCCCCACCGGTCGCGATTTCCAAGGCCGAGCGTACGGTGTACCTGCTCGACCGTCCGAAGTCGAGCCAGGTCTCCTTCATCCTCGGCAACCCGGCCGTTCGCGAGGACAACCCCGCGTATTTCAACCTGCTGATCGCCAACCAGGTGCTGGGCGGCTCGTTCTCCTCGCGCCTCGTGCGCGACATCCGTGAGACCAAGGGCTACACCTACACCATCGGCAGCCGCCTTGAGCATCGCCTGACCGGCTCGCTGTTCAAGGTCCGCACGCCCGTGCGCACCGAGGTGGCGGAGAAGGCTCTCGACGCGATCCTCGATCATCTCGACAAGCTCCGTAAGGACGAGCCGACCGCCGACGAGCTCAAGCAGGCTAAGGCGTACCTGGCCGGAAGCTTCGCGCGCTCTCTTGAGACCCAGGACGGCGTCGCCAATGCGGTTCTTAAGATCCGCGCGCGCCGCCTGCCCGCCGACTGGTACGACACCTATGTGGACCGGGTGCAGGCCGTCACCGGCGCCGGCGCCAGGCGCGCGGCGGAGCTGTTCATCCGCTCCGACGAGCTGACGATTGTCGCTGTCGGCGACGCCGCGAAGGCGTCCGCGCTGCTGTCTAAATTCACGAAGAAGCCGATCGTCACCGTTGACCAAGACGGGAACTGACGTCCGCCGCTGTGTTGCGCCCGCGCTCGGCGCCGGGGCGGCGCTATCGGCCATGCTCTTCGCCTCGCGCCTGCCCGTCACGCTCGACTTCATCCTTCCGCGCCGCGCCGGCTGGCCTCTGTTCGCGCTCGCGCACGAGGCGCTGTCGCGTCCCGGCGCACGACAGGCCTTCACCTGGGGCGTCTCCCTCCTGCTCGCCGGCGCGCTGGCGCGGTTCGCCTGGTTGAGCGTCGTCGCGGCGAAGCGCCTCAAGTGGTCCGGCCGGGACTTTCTCGCTCGCGGCTTCGCTCTCGCGGTCGTGCTTCTTCTCTCGCGTTGGTCGTTCTCGATCTGGTTCGAGGTCTCGCAGAAGGTCTGGTTCCCGTTCGGCTCGCTGAACGTCGCCGAGCCGTTCGCGAATCTTCTTTTCTGCTCCTCGCTCCTGTTCTGCGCCATGGCCGCGACGCTCGACTGCCTGTCGCCTCGTCCGGTGCGCAGGATCATGCTCGCGTGGGCGGCGGCCAACGCGCTCGCCGCCGTTTTGGCGTTCAATGCGTACGGCGCCTGGGCCGCTTCGCCGTCGCCGGACGCCGCCCGCCGCCTGTTCGTCGTCCTGATCGAAGAGGAGGGGCGTCCGAGCCAGGTCGCTTACAACCTTCCGCTCGCGGCGGAGCCGAGCCTGCGGATATCCGGCGTCCGCAGGCTCGAGGCGCTTCGCGAGCTGTATGAGCTTCGTGCCAAGCTCATGGATCCCGCCGGGCTGCGCAGCGCCCTGATGCGCGGCGTGAAAGACAACGATGATCTCGCGCGCACGCTTCTTCTCGATCACCTCTCGGCTGCGCCGCCCTCGCCCGAGGCTTTGGGCGCGCTGGGCGCGCTCGCCGACGAGACGGCGCACCGCATCGGGCCGATGGGCGCGGCGCGCATCGCTTTGGCGTACGCGCATCTGGGCGACGCGGCCCAGGCCGCGATATGGGCCAAGCGCGGCGCCGAGAAGCCGCGGGGCATACCAGTGGGGCTTCTCGACTTGTCCGGCGGGGGGGCTCTCAAGCCCGGGCGGATCTCCGGCAGGCTCGAGGGGCTTAAGCCGCTGAAGATCGCGCTGTACCGGAAAGCCGATCCGGCCGCGCCCTATCTTCTCGACGCCGGCGCGCTCGTCGCCTCGGCGGAACCCGACGCCAAGGGGCGCTTCGCCTTCGTGGGCCTGGCCGCGGGCCGCTATTACCTCGCGTTCGCCTTCGAGCCCCGGGGCCGGGAGATCCGGATCACGGGGCAGCGCGGCGATCTTTCGCTCGATTTCCGAAGATCGTCGCTCGATCTCCCGCCGTTGATCATCAAGCTTGCGTCGCAGTAGGTGTCATCGCCATCCCATTCGTAGTGCACCACGAGGAAAGTGGCAATGCTCTGGTTTTGCCTATATAATCCGGAGATGGCTTGGTTCTGCGTCGAATCGAGTCGACCAGTCTGATCATAAGTTTGGCCGCTTGGTCTTGGACTCTTCCCGGGAAGAGTTGACGGAAGCGACGAGGGCTGACGATAATCACTGGTTCCGGAACTAGCGATTATTATCAATAGCTGATCAGCGGTTGAAACGGGTATGAACATGAAAACGAACGACGGAGAAGCCGCCTGCCCTCGGGCGAACCTATGAAAAACTGTCCTGAATGCTTGCACGACATGCCGAGCGATGCGGAGGTCTGCCACTCTTGCGGGAAACGAGTCGTTGGTAAGCCGTGCCCGGAATGCGCGGAGCTGTCAAAAGCTGCGGCGAAAAAATGTCCGCATTGCGGGCATAGCTTCACGCGTGAAGAGAAGATCGCAACAGTCGAGGCGTATACCGCCAAAGCGGATCTGTTGCCGACGCTTTTATTGCGCGGACGTTTGATCCCTCAGGAGATCCATCTTTCGTCCGAGAAGATCGTCATTCAAACCTGGGGGTTCTTTTGGCTGAGCTGCACGGATGAGGATATCCCCTGGGAGAAGATCGCGGGCTATCACTACCATACCGGATTGTTTTGGGACAGCGTTGAGATCCAGACGCGCGGACAAAAAGCAAACAGCATCGACTGCCTTCCGAAATCCAGCGGCATGAAAGTCAAAGGGATCCTCGAACGGATGAAGGAGTGAGGTCCTCGTTAAGGCGCCCAGGATGATCAAAAGCCCTCCGGCGCATGGCGCCGGAGGGCTTTGTTCGTTTCGCGGAAGAGCTTACTTCGTCGCGGCGTCCTTGAGGATCTTGCCGGCGAGCTCGAACGCGGCCCACACGTTGATGAAGCCGTCGCCCACTTCGTCGACCCCGGCCACCTTCTCGGCAGTCTGGGTCATCGCGTAGCGCGCCAGGTCCATGGCAATCTGCGTGCGTGCGGCCGTCGTGCCGGTCGGCAGGCCGTCCTTGAGCAGGACGAGGATGCCGCGCGTCAGCAGCAGGAACGCGCCGAACACGCCGGGGTTGCTCATCGAGGTCCCCGACATGGCGGCGCCGGGGCCGCCCAGCTCGGGAACGCTCGCGCCCGTGGGCACGGCGGCGACGAGGTTGACGCCCACGCCCGATTCGTCGGGCTTCTGCGGGTAGTTCTTGTATTCCGGCTTGGTGGAGGTGAGGCGGCTGCCGGGGCCGCGCGAGGAGAACGACGCCGTCTTCTTGTCCGCGTCGGAGGCCGCGACGGCCTTGATGCGCTTGACCTTTCCGATGACCTTGCCGTTGATGACGAGGTCGGTCTCGTAGACCGCGATGGCCGGGCCGCCGACGGTGTTCTTGCGGCTGCCGGCGTTGCCCGCCGAGACGGAGTGGTGGATGCCGGCTTCCGCTCCCTTAATAAACAGCTTCTCGATGGCGCCGTCGGGGTTGCCCGAGCCGTCGCCCCACGAGTGGGTCGTGCCGAGCGCGCCGTCCTCCTGCGCCATGTTCATCTTGAAGAGGATGTCGCTCTCAGAAGCCGAGCCGCCCGGGAAGATGTTGTAGTTGCGGCCCGAGTAGTTCCAGCGGTCGACGCCGATGACCGTGCTGGCCGTGTGCGTGCCGTGCGTCTCGCTGTCGGGCTTGTTGTCGACGTTCTTGGTGAAGCGCCCCGTGAGGTAGGGATGCGTCGCCGCCACCCAGGTGTCGAGCACGGCCCAGGGCAGGATGGGATTCTCGACCGCCGTGCCGAGAGCCTTGCCGATCCAGGCCTTGGCCCGGGCGAAGAAGGAGGGCTTGGCGTCGGGGTCGCCCAGGACCTTGGCGAGCTCGATCTGAAGCTTGTCCGCGCCGATGATCTTGGACATCTCCTTAAGACCGACGCTGCGGGCCATGGGCTCGGCGGCCTGCGGCTTGGGCACGTCGAAGATGCGGCCGCGCTGGACCTTGAGGCCCTGCGCTTCGAGCACGGCCTTGAGAAGCTCAGCCTCGGAGGCGGAGACCTTGAGGACGGCGGTGTTGATCTTGGAGACGGCGCCGATGGCGCGCGCGCTGTGCGCTTCCAGCGTGCGGGGGGAGACGCCGAGCTTCTCGAGCTGGCGCGTCATGGCGGCGTCCACGTCCTTGAAGCTCATGCCGGGCTTGGCGAGGGAGACCGGGTAGACGTCCTCGGTCATGACCTGGCCGGAGCCTTCAGGGGCCGAGAGGAGGAGCTCGACCTCGCCTTCGCTCTGGCCGATGCGGTTGGCGAAGTCCGTGCCGGCGGCCTCGCGCGACTCGGAGGCGCCCATGTCCTTGGTATCGACGGACGCGGCTGACAGCGCTCCCATGGTGAGGGCGAACGCGGTCGGAGCGCCTTCGGCGGTCCGGTAGATGGCGCTGAGCGCGCCGTTCGCCGCGGGGGCCGCGACGACCGGGGTCGCGGGGACCGCGATGGCCGGGGCCGCCAGCAGAGCCGGCGCCGCGGTGAGCGCGGGCGCGGACAGGCCGGCATTGAGCGTCAAGGCGTTGTTCAAGGTCCCCAAGCTCGGGCTGAGGGTCGGAAGGACCATCATCGGCGCGGCCGGGGCGTTGATCTTGGCTGAGGTGGCCATTTGGGCCAGGGCGGCCGGCGCGGCCGGTCCCATGCTCACGGTAAGCATGGCGAAAGCGATGACGAGCGAAAGGCTTCGGTTCATAAAATCTCCCTTGATGGATCCTAGGCCCATCGTAGCGAAGTCCGCGATAGACCACTGAGGGCCCAAGGGCCACCAACGAGCGCGGCAATGGGCCCTGGGCTTTGGGGGGCTAAGGGCCTACGGACGCGAGCCGCCTGCCCTCGGCCATAGAGGGGGCGCGCCCTCGCGCTGTGCCTGCATGAGCCGTTCGTAGAATCGCAGGAATCTGACCGGGTCGATGTCGGCTGCGCGCTTGAAATCGGCAAGCGCCCGTCCTCTTTGCCCCAACGTCTCCAAGGCCATTCCGCGATAGAGCAGGGCATCGCTCGACAGACGGTCGGCCTTCAAGGCCAAAGTAGTTTCTTTGATCGTTTCCTCCGGTTTTCCCGCCCGTGAGAAGATGGCCCCTCGGACCATATGAGCCGTCGCATCGCCCGCGTCGCTCTTCAGGGCTCGGTCGGCGTCCTCCAATGCCTGCTTGTCGTTGCCTTTCGCCAGGTCGCTGAGCGCCCGCTGGCCGTAGAATCGCTTACGGGCTTCCTGATAAAGATTTCCGTAGCGTTCGGGGGAGATCCGTGCGGCCTGCTTGAGGTCCTCGAGAGCGAGATCGTAATGGGCGCGATCTCTCCACAGGAACCGGCCCCGAACGGAGAGGGCGTCCGCGTCAGCGGAATCGCTCTTGAGGGCGCGATCAGCCCAGGCGAAGGCCTCTTCGCGGCGACGCGCCTGCATCATGAGCATCGCCCTTTGGGACAAGGTCGCGGGCAACTCGCGGCTCAGGGCGACGGCCTTGAGGGAATCCTCGTCCGCTCCCTTGAGGTTTCCCGACATTCCGCGCGCCATCACCCGCGCGTAATAGAGTTGGGCGGAATCGCTGTTTTTCCTGATGGCTCCGCTCAGAACCTGCTCGGCCCGGACGGGATCGCCTCGGTCCATCAAAGCGTACCCATTGACGAGCGCAGCGCGAGCGCCGGTGCCGGGCATGAGCGGGCGAGCCCCGCCGCCTCGCTCCTTCTCGAGCTCGACGCCCCATTCACCCTCGTCCATGGACTGCCCCGGCAGCCATTGCCGCCCGAAGAGTTTCCGGCTCTCCGTCAGCGTCCGGTCGAAGATCCCTCGGATTTTTTCGTCGTGCAGACGCAGCATTTTCTTATCGCGCACTTCGCGCAGATCGGGGTCGTTGGGGAAGCGATCCAGCGCGTCCATGAACAGACGCTCGGCGGCGGGCGTGTCTCCGCGCGTCAATGCGTCGCGAATGGCGAGTTTGGCGGCGACGGTTTGCGGCTTGATGGCAGTAGCGGCCACGGAGGCTGCGGCTCGCGCTCCGGCGGCCGCTTCGATCACTCCGGCAGAGATCGCCTGTGCCTTGGTCTGCTCTGCGAGAGGCTCATATTCGATCTCCTGTGATCGTAGCGGCTCGAACTTGGTCGCTTGCGGTGGGTCGTCATCCTCGAGGAGGCCTTGACTATTGGGTGCTTCAGGCGCGGAGGTGCTTTCCGGGTTTTTTTCTTGGCAAAAAATGGGGGAAGCGGCGAAGATGGAGAGGCATACGATCACGAGAAATGCCGCTCTGATCATTCTTTGCAGTATAGCCCCGGCCATTGGAATCCGCAATAACGAGAGCGTCCAAAAGGCCCGCTAAGTTCACGGGCCTATAACGCTGTTCCTATGCCCTTGTGGCCCAGGCGGACAAAGTCGGATGCGAGTACAATTGCATTTAAGGAAATCACCTAACCATGAACTATTTAATTCCCATTGCCGTGCTGGCGTTTCTGCCGATGACGGCGGCTGCCCAAGCTCGAGACGCCGGCTCACTGTTGCGCGGACCGATGCAGGCTTTGGGACAGGCCGGATTCGCGGGGATGCAGGACGTTCCGATGCCGCAAGCGCCCAGCGCGGTGCCGGCCTCGCCGGTCACTGCGCCAGTCAATGAGACCGCGCAAGCTGTCGCGGCCCTGGCCGACGCCGCTCAAAAGTCCGGCGGGGAAAGGACAGCTCTGGGCGCTCTCCTGAGAAAAGTGGGCCTTGCTTTTGATGGCAAGGACTTCCCCATCAAGGATATACAGGTCACTGATTCGGATTTGCTGAGACTTTTCTCTGTGACGCCGATCCGTGGGCAAAACGACATCTTCCTTGAGTCGGTCAAAAAGCATGGTGTCAAGAAACAACTCCGGTCGTATTTGATCTCAGCCGACGGGAGACTCCTCGGGGCGGCCGTGTCGTGGAAAGCGAACGGAGCATATCTCACGGACTCAATCCCTATGGGGGAAGCCGAGGCCGGTTACCGGGAGCAACTCGATTTCTGGATGCGATATTACCGCGCCAACTTAAAGAAGCCGTAGGCACTGCCAGCTTACGACCGCGCTGTACCCTCCGACATCATTGACTGTCGCCCTTCTGCCGCGCGGCCTGGATCAGCGCCGCCATTCGTCCGACGAATTCGTCGCCGGTCCACACGAGGACCGCAGGCGAGTCGGGCTTGCCCGGGCTTATACGTCAAGGCCTTAAGCGACAGCGCCGCGCGTAGGCGTGGCATCGCTGAGTCATGTAAGCCTGCCACAGATGCGCCGCACTGAAACCCCATTTGGCTGATCGATGAGGGGGCCGGGGAGCCGAGGGGCGGGACGATCTCCAGCAACAAATGTGTCAGCCTCGCTTCGGGGATACCGGCTGTGTTCGGGTTCGCGTCGCGCATTGGGCCCAAAGGACCTCGCCCCTAGGACATTAGACCCTCGATGCCGCGCCGGCCTTGCTGTATTATTATTTCAGTATCTCTGTAGCCTGGGGAATTGGCCCCGGGGTATCCACGATCCGGCCTTAACCGGATGAGTCCAGGGGAAGCGATGAATAGGTCGCTTCCTCAACTTTTTGGGCTAGAGCCAGGAATAACAATGAAACGCCAAATCGCCCTATTCAGCGTCTTCGTCGCGTTCACCCTCGCGCAAAGCTTTGCCCGTGAGCCTCAGGCCCCACCTTCTCCTTCCGCGGGCGGCACCGCCTCCCAATCCCGCAAGCCCTTGGAAGGCAATAACCTCTTTTTCGGCCACTACGGAGAAATCATCGAATACTCCTCCGGCTGGATGGTGGAGCCGAGCATGCGCGCCGAGACGGAGGTCGTGCGTTTTCAGCCGTATCTTCGGGGACCCAAACCGGAATCCAAGATGCTTGAGGATTCCGCCTTCACGCCGGAGAACTTTACCTCCAAAGGCCTTCTGGAACTAGTGGTCATACCCAAGGATGCGCCCGGGGGCTACCGAAGCCTCCAGGATATCCGTCGCGCCAAAGAGCATGAAATGTCGGCCGGGGGTTTCGACTACAAGATTTATGATGAGAAATCCGGCTACCAGCAGTTCAGCTTCCCCCCTGAGACCTTCCATGTCCGTATCAAACGTCCTTATCATCTGCTTCAGTGCTACACGGAATCCCCTAAAGCGTTTTTCATCCTGACATCCGGCGACCCCCAGGCGCAACCCGGCAACGGCCGCGTACTCCAGGATAACATTCGCACGATCGAAGTATCGCTCTCCGACTACCTCGAAGCCGTTGCGCTACCGCTGAAGCCGGAGATAGACCTGAGCGGTTTCAAGGGTTTCTGGCGGATGTGGCTTTTCTTCAATGTGCCGCTGTTTCTGCTCATGGCTTTGCCTAAATCCAATCCCATTTTCAGCCGCCTGAACTTCATTGGCCGCAGCCTCATGCTTAGCATCAACGTATCCGGTCTGGTCGGGTTCCTTATTCCCTGCGTTTCATATCGCATCGGCTGGGGAATTTGGCGGTCGGGAGCCCTTCTGTTCGCGGCACTGGCGCTCCTTGGACCCTGGATCTGCTGGCTGATTGCGCGTCGCTTCTACGGCACCGATGAAAAACGAGTGTTCTATTGGAGCTTGCTTGCGGCGCTCCCGCTCGCCGCGCTGGATCTCGACAGCTATTTCCATTACTCCCTGCCCGATCCGGTTTCCGAAATAATTTTTTCAAGCACGTTCGCATTCGCCGCGACTGGTATGGCCTTCGGGCTGATCTTCGCTCTGGTTATGACTTTGCCTAATCGCATGAGCATGAGAACGTCGGCACAGCTCCTGCTTTTACTCCTCGCGTTCGCCGTCGCTCCCGCCCGCGCCCAGACCCTCTCTGATTCTGAAATATTGGCCTCCACGCCCAAAGAATTGGCAAGGCGCATCCAACGCGAGAAGGCCGGGTACGACTACCGTGAAGATGCGGTAAAGAGTATCAGACAAAACGGCAACTACTTCGATCGGCAGCGTGTCGAGGTCACGGGAGTGGGATCGTCCGATAATACCTACGAGAAGATTCCAAATATGTTCGACGATCAGATCAAGCCCTCTTTTTCCGCCGATATGGAAGAAGGCAGAAAGCCGTGGTGGAAGACGCTGCCGAGCCGATTGGGAAATTTAATAGGCCCGCCGCCAGCCGTCAAGGAATTCGCGAATGTCCTGATAGACGCCAATGGCAACCTTAGCCCCAAAGGAAAGGAAATCCTAAAGGATTATCGGCACCTTGATATTAATGAAATCGTCGCCCATAGCTGGGGTAGCGAGCTCATCTACAACGCCATCGTCAGCGGCTATATTAGACCTCCGAAGAAATTGATCGTGGTCGGCGTTCCCGACAACTACATCGAAAAATGGAATATGCTCGCCAGGGAAACGGGAACGGAGGTCCATTTTTGCCGAAGCAAGGACGATTACGTGGCGTTATGGGCAGACCGGGGCGCACGGGTCACAAATCATGTATCCGACCCGTGGGCCAAGAAGGTATTTGATCAATGGGCCGCCTATCGGGACAGGAATGGCAGCCGGAGGTGGGACGCTGATTCCGCAAAGGTGGAGAACATTGAGACGATCCCGGGATTATTGGGGCACGACCGAATCGAATACTACAAGGTCTTGATGAATCTCGGGATTATCACCGGCGACCTGCTTGCCCTGGCCCGTAGTCAGGGCCAGGCGATCGATGCGGAAATCAAACGCATGAAAGATGCCGACTTAATCTCAAGTTACAACGAGGCTCTCGGGCTCATAGAAGAGGCGAAGGACCGACAGGCGGGGATTGTAAAACGCGACCGGCAGGTACGCGAGGGGTCTCCGAGCCCCGTTCCTACGCTTCCGGTCCCGGTTGCGGTTGCGATTCCGCAAGGGCCGGACATAGTCCCAGCCCAAGCAATCCCATACCAGCCGCCTTCCGGATTCAATCCACCCGTCCTCCCTGATTTGAAAGAGTTTGCCGTGACGGCATGCCGGTCTCCGGAAAAAGCCGTGTTCGTAAATTTATACTCGCCTTCCTACGACTTTGCCTACAAGGACCAGGACGACTTTCTTGCCAATTCGCTCGCATCAGATTTGGGCGACTGCCCGCGGAAGCTTTTCCTTCAGCTAATCGCGATGATCCGCGCCGGGCAATACGGGAATATCGACCGACAATGGCTTATCAGCACGGTGGCTTCATATTCGGCTACCCCGGGTGGGGCGTCTGGCACGATCGCGCCGCAAACAGGCGGAGGTCGAGGCCGCGGCGTGGAGAGCACGACGCCGCCCACCACGCCGCCCCACGACCCCGGTGGCGAGGCTCTTGAAGAGTTGAAGAGGGCAGCGGAGGCCGCAAGGCGAAAGAGATGGGGCCTTCCCCCGAAATTGGGTCTATAGAGCGAGATCGCGGCCGACAGCTTTACCAACTCGACGTGGCGGTTCTTGGCCTTGCCCGCTACTTCTACTCGGTCATGACGATGGACGCATTGTCGAACTCGCGGGAGCTTGAAGGAACCGTGCGACGGCTCCGACATGTGGTCGAGGTCCATCTGCGAGAACAGCATCGCCTTGGTGGTCCGTTCCTGGAGTAGGAACGGTCTGCTCCCCTCCCCCGGATTTGCGGGGGACCTCGCGCGGCGCGGCAGTGACCTGTCTCATAACCTAACGCGAGAGCGTCCGTCGTCCTGAGTCGAACGGCTTATTGGCCTCCGGCGCCATTTGGCCCATGGCGGTTTGGCTCCCCGTGGTCTATACTCAACTCCATGAGAACCCCTCTGTCTTTGGCCCTCGCTTTAGCCCTCGCGCTCGCCGCCCCGTCCGGCGCGGCCGTCATGGGGCGGGCTTCTCTTGCGCCCGCGATCGGCATGGTCCAATCCGCGCCCGGATTCCAAGCCTCGGTCCTCGATCAGATACAGCTCCTCGCCTCGCTGAGCGGTCAGCCCGCCGCGACGCTCTCGCTCTCCCCGGTGACCGTGGCCATCACCGCCCCCGCGCCCGCCTCCGATCCCTGGCGCCCGGAGGCCGCGCGCCTGGCGACCGCCCTCGTCTCACAGCCGCAGGCCCTATCCCAGTATAAGGTGGAGATCCGCGCCGCGCTCGGCGACCAGGCCTACGAGCGCCTGACGAAGACCGCGAGCCGCCTCTCCTCCAAGGCAGCCGCCAACCCCGCGCTCCAGGAGCAGCTGACCGGCCTTCGCCAGGGCCTGGACCTCTCCGATCCGGCCGCCGTGCAGGAGCTCGACTCACGCCTCGGCGCGATCTTCGAGAACTCCCGCTCCCGGCCCGAAGCCGCCGGGGCCGTCGCCGCCGGCGAGGGCAGCGGCACGCACGCCCCGCTCGTTTCGCTCGTTCCCGCCGGAGAAACGCCGGCCATGGCGCCCGCGGAATTGGAGGCCTACGTCGCCGAGCGCTCCGTCGTCTCGCCGCGCGGCCTGAAGCGCGTGAACTTCGCCTCCGGCGACTACAAGCCCGCGTACGACGCCGCCTTGCGCCGCCTGGGCGTGGACCTCGTCGTCATCAAGGCCCCGTCGCGCGCCGAATTGGGGAAGTTCAAGGAAGAAGACGGCTATCACTTCAAGTCCGAGTATCAGCGTTGGGTCATGACCACACGCACCATCGAGGAGCACAAGGTCGCTCTCGGCAAAGCCCAGCGTGTGCGTCAGTTCGAGAACCAGCTCGCCGCGAGCGAGCACATCCGCACCGAGCTGGTCCCGCTCACCGTCGAGCAGTACGAAAAGTGGTATCCGGTCTACGAGGACGAGGTCGTCGGCAAGCCCGGCGGCAAGCGCAACGTCGGCCTCGACTTCGCGCGCAAGCAGGCCGAGAAGGGAACGCTTGAGGGCTGGTACGGCCTGTTCTACTACGATCCCGTCGACAAGACGAAGATCGTTGGCGGCGTGATCATGAAGGCCTGGCCGGAGCGCGGCATGTTCGTGCTCGGCTACGCGGCCTACCGCCCCGAGCTCAAGGACGTGAGCCCGTCCGTGCGCACCTTCAACGAGTCGATGAAGTTCGCCAAGAGCCTCGGCTTCCCGGTCCTCAGCTTCGGACAGGACACCAACTTCTTCGGCTACGACTATAACCTCGGCCTGATGTCCAACAAGGCCGGCTTCCTGCTCACGCCGTACCCCGAGGACGAGATCGTTTTGATGAAGGTCCTCGACGCGTCCAAGCCCGCCTCCGTCAAGAACGGCCAGGGCAAGAGCGGCGGCTACTTCTTCTTCGGCATCAAACGCGACAGCCCCGTCGCCGAACGCTATCTCCAGTCGAAGGATGCCGGCGCCCCGAAGGAAGCCCAGGACCTTCTCGGCTCGGAGCGCTACTTCGACGGCAAGGTCGCCTCCTCCAAGGACACGGTCATCGGCTGGCGCTTCAAGGGCGACGATCCCAATCCCCTGCGAGTGCCCGTCGGCATCGACGTCAACGAGCGCGAGATGCCCCCGGCCTCCGAAGGCCGCTGAGCGCCGCCCTTATCGGCAGCGCGTTTCCCAGGTGTAGCAGACGTGGAGGGGGCCCCAGCTCACGCAAACCTCCCAGCAGTCCGGCGCTTTGTAGTTGGCCAAGGTCGCCTTCGACCGGGACCGCGTCCGGGGCTCGCTGCGGACCGCCGACGTGTCGTCGCCGGAGGCGCGGCTGAAGTCGCCTAAGTTCATGAACACGGCGTCGCCGGCGCCGGCGACGCCCTCGCTTCCGCCCTTGGACATCGAGTCCTTCAGCCTGTCCATGGCCTCTTCCATCTTTTGAGTCGGCGTGGGGGGCTTTCCGGCCGGGGTTTGAGCGTGGGCCGACGCGGCGCTCAGCGCCAGCATGCCGATGATGGTTGCGACCAATTCGATCTGTTTCATTCGAGTGAGCCTCCTTCGTCTGCCGTCGAATTAACCGATCAATTTTTATGCCAAAAGTCGGGAGTTATCCGCGTTATTTCTAATGCAATGCATGGGGAACCGGAAAGAAATGTCCTGAACGACATCAACGCATCCAGCGCGAAAGCGATGATGTCGTTCAGGTCATAATTATCGTTCCAGGACGAGAATTATGAACTTGGCGACATTAACCCGGCCGGGCGTCAGTACAGCGCAGTGTAGGAGTAGCTTTCCTTCGGGTACTTGCGCAGGCGCTCCTGAACCTTGGCCATGCGCACGAGCGGCGCCCCGGGCCCGCTGACGAAGCCGTCGACGAGGGTCTTGGCGCCCGCGACGTCGCCGGTCGCCTTGATGCGGATGACTTCCTTCATAAGAGCCTCGACCGCGGCGGGCAGCTTCGCGTAATCCACGCTGAAGCGCTCGACGCCGTCGGGGCCCGCCTTCCATTCGAGCACGCCGGCCTTGACGAAGCTGCCGATCTGCACGGCGGCGAGCTGGCTGTAGGGCTTGGGCGCGCCGCCGTCGGTGGTCATGCCGTTGGAGATATGCCCGAAGCACCAGGCGAGCTCGTGGGTGTAGGTCTCCCGGACGAGATGATCGGACAGCAGGCCTTTTTTGTGCAGAAGCTCGACGTACCACAAGGCCCCGGTCTGGGCCTTGAGCTCCTCGAGCACGCCCTCCATGCGGCCGCCGAAGATCTCGGCCGCCGTCTTTCCGTTGATCTTGGAGTCGCTGTGCGGCCCGAGGTTGTGCGTGGCCTCATGCAGGATCGTCCCGACCAATCCCGCCTCCTTGTCCGAGGGATAATTCTTGAGCGCCTGTTCGTCGAGAAGCTCACCCGCCTTCTCCCGCGCCGTCTTCCGGGAGTCGGAGTCCTCGTACAGGTTGGTCATGACCACGGTGCGGCGCCGGTTCTCCTCTGCGACCTTGCCCCAGTTGGGCAAGGACTGGCCGATGGTGGCACCCAGGGGCGGCTTGGAGTCGCCGCTGTTGAGCACGACCTCGATGAAGTCGGGCAGGCCGAAGGCGACGGGCCGGGCCTTATAGACTCCGCCCGTCAGAGCGGAGAGCGAGTCCTCCATCTCCTGGCGCAGGGGCGTGAGCTTGTCCTGCCAGGACAGAGAGGTCGCGTCGATTCGCGCGAAGGAGACGTGGAAGCCGGCCTTCTCCTGGCACGGGTCGAACTCGACCTCGTCGGGGCCCACGCGCAGGTACCACTTGCTGTTGCGGCTGCCCATGCGCGACCAGGCCTCGTCGGCCTCGGCCCAATTCCCGGTCTCAAAGCCCGCGGCCGCGGCCAGCAGGTAGGCCTTCAGCGCGGCCTCGTCGGCGCCCTGCGCCTCGGCGGCGATTCTCAATTCCATGGCGACGAGCTTCATATGAGTCCCGTAAGCCTCGATCAGCGGCACGGCGACGAGCTTGCCGTTCTTTTCGCGCACGACCGTGAACGGATCGAGCAAGGCCTTGCCGTCGCGACGCGCCTTGAGCTCGTCGCACATGGCGCCGTCCTGCGACAGGTTCTGCGGATAGGCGTCGGACTTGCGCGCCGGGAAGGAGGGGGCGGCGTTGCAGAAAGGATCGCGCTCCGTGGCGGGGGCCTCGCACCAGGGCCCGTGGTTGCGCTCGTACAACGTGCGCGACATCGCATCGCCCGGGATCAAAGCCTCCTCCCAGAGCAGACCGCCGCTCTGCTGGGCATAAAGCTTGTCGATGATGCGGCCGACGGCGACCATGCGGCGCACTAGCTCGCGCTCGGAATCGGGCGCTTTGCGGAAGTCGCTGAGTATGAGGTTGGGTCGCCCCTGGTCGAGCTCCCTGCGCACCGACTCTCGGCGGCGCTCCTCCGTCAGGAATTTATAGGCGTGGTCGAACTCGGCGGTGAATTTACCGCCGAGGACGAAGCGCGAGAGCGCGTCGGTGTCGCCGACGCCGGCGAGGTCCTCCGGGCGCACGGCGGCCGTGTCGTACGCCACGGGCAGCCAGAACAGGGGAATGCCCTCGCGCGCGGCCAGGCGGTTGAAGTCCGAGCGGGGCAAGGCCGGCGCGGCGAGCGTGGTCAGGGGCAGTCCGGCGGAAATGAGAAGGAGGGCGAATATCTTGTTCATAATGGGGAATGTAGCACTGTTTACGCGGGATATTGCGCCATGACGGCTTCAGCCGCGCGGCGCGTGAGGGCGTGGTAGGTCGGGGCGGCCGAGGCGAAGACCTCGCGGGCGAGCTTTCGTCCGGGCGCGGTCTTGCCGAGCGCCTGATAGAGAGGGCGGACATACTTCATGCGTCCGACGCGCGTCAGCAGCAGGCGCGCGCGCTCGAAGACGGGCTCGTAGCCGTTGGCGACGGCCAGGCACAGCCACGCGGTCAGGATCTCGTAGTTGCCGCGGCCGGTCAGCTTCAGCGCGGCGTCGAGGCGGGCGCAGTCCTCGAGGCTCATCTCGCGCGGCAGCTTCTGCAGAAAAACGAGGATCTCGGCGGGCGACCACTTGGCCATCGCGGCCGCGTCGGGGCCGCCTCCCGCTTTCCACGATTGCGCGAGCTTGGTCAGCTCTTCGAGGCGGGGCGAGACGAAGCGCGGCGCGGTTATCGGCAGCCCGGGCTGGTCGAGCCAGGAAGGGGCGTCAACCTTGGCAAGGAGGCCGGGGAAGTTTGTTTCGACGAAGGCGCAGAACTGCTCAGTCGTGACGCTCTGGAAGCGGAAGCGCTTCATGTAGGCCTTCACGAAGCGGTCGAACTCGGCCTCGCCCGCGGCCCGCTCGAGGGCGACGACGAAGCGGGCGCCCTTCTCATAAGGCACGCCGCTGAAGGCGTCGTCGGGGTCCACGCCTTGGAGATGCGTGCGCAGGCGCGTCAGCTCGGGCTTGTCCTTGAAGCGTGCCAAGGCCTCTTCGAGATCGTTCTGTCCGATGCCCCAGGCCAGCGATGCCGCATCCTCGCCGCGCAGCGCTTTTAATATCCGTCGCTCGGCCCAGACCGTGAAGCCCTCGTTGAGCCAGAAGTGCTCGGCCGTCGCATTCGACACGAGGTTGCCGGTCCAGCTGTGTGCCAGCTCGTGGGCCACGACGTCGACGAGGCTGCGGTCGCCCGCGAGCAAGGTCGGCGTGAGAAAGGTCATGCGCGGATTTTCCATGCCGCCGTAAGGGAACGACGGGGGGAGGACCAGCATGTCGTAGCGGTCCCAGTCGTAGGGTCCGAACAGCGCCTCGGCGCGCGCGATCATCGATTCCGTGTCGGCGAACTCCCATGCGGCGGCGGCGATGGTCGCAGGCTCGGCCCAGACCCGGCAGCGGTGGGAGAGGTCTCGCCCCTCGAGCTCGCCGACGGCGAGCGCGAACAGGTAGCTCGGTATCGGCTGGGGCATCTTGAATTTGAAGGTGTGCCAGCCCGCCTCGGCGGGCGCGTCGCCCGCGGGACCGGCGCTCATCACGGCGGTCAGACCTTCGGGCACCGTCAGCTCCGCTTCGTAGCTCACGCGCGCGATCGCGCTGTCCTGGCAGGGCAGGACGGTGCGCGCGTGGATGGCCTGGCATTGGCTGAAGAGGAATGGGAGGCGCTTGCCCTCGGTCTGCTCGGGCGACAGCCACTGCAGGCCGACGGCCGCGGGGCTCGTCTCGTAGGTCAAGGTCACCGACTTCGTCTTCGCGGGCAAGGTCAGGCGCAGACGGCGGCCGAGGATGGGCTCCTCGGGTCCGAGCTCGAAAGGGATCGGCGTGGCGCCGTTTGCGACGGCGCGCTCGACGCTCAGGCCTTTCGTGTCGAGATCGAGCGGCCCCTGCGCCTCCATCTTGAAGTGTAAGGTCGCTTCGCCGCGAAGGACCTTCCGCGTAAAGTCCGCGCGCAGACGCAGGCTCCAGCTGAGCGTAAGGGGCTGAGCGTCGTCGAAGAAGGAGTGCGGATCGACGCGGGCCATTCTTAGTGGCGGTGGCCCTTGGGGCCGTGGATGACGACGGGCATGCAGCTGTTGCAGGCGACAGCGTCCGCGCCTTTGACGACGAGCCGGACGAAGGTGGTTTCGACCTTATCGTTACCGCAGATGACGCACTTCAGTTCGGGGATCGGCATTGGGACCTCTTTGGAATCAGGACGGGCAGCTGCCGCCGCCGCAGGGGCCGCTGCGGCCGCACGGGAGGCTGGGGGAAGAACGTGTTCCTTTGGAGGAAACCTTCGGCACGCGGTCGCTCACGCGTACGACCTGCCCGGTCTTCTTGTCGTAGCGGTAGGTGCCGGTCGCGGCCAGGTAAGTCGGAGCTTTGCGCATGCGTCTCGCGGTCGAAGGCGTCATGCCCCGATTATACCTCGTTTCCCGCCGGCCAAAGAGAGGGGGAGGCTCGGTTTCCCCGAACCTCCCCCCGTTCCGATTCGCCTCAGGCGAATCGGTTTACTTCGCGCTGATCTTGTAGATGATCCCGCGATGCAGAACGGTCACCTCGGAGCCGAGCGCGAAGTAGCGCGCGAGCCCCGGGTCCCTGGCCAGGAGGTCGAAGTACGCAGCGCTTCGCGCCGCCACCGTGACCGTCCTGATCGACGAGGCTTCCGGCGTCTCGGCGTCCGCGTCCACCCACGTGCCGCGGCGGTCGTAGAAGGTCTTGCCGCCGATCGTGCGCGTCTCGACCGAGGCGAAGCCCTTGTCCTTGTTCTCGTCGCGGGCCTTCTTCTCGAGCTTGGCCATCATCGCCCCGCGCACGGCGGCGACGGAGGAGGGGGCGCTCATCTCCCGGAAGGTCATCGAATCAGCCTGGGCTTCGGCCCCGGCGCCCGATCCTCCGGAGAAGCCGCTGCGCGCCGCGTTCGCCGACAGCGCGTCGAACCGGCGACGGCCTTCGCTATCGGCGCGGCGCAGGTCGGTGCCTTCCTCGGTGACGAGGAACGAGGTGTACGGCGTCACGATGCCGTGCTTCTTGGCGAGCCGCACGATGGATGACACGACCTCCGGGTCCGCCGGGCGGCCGGAGAGGCGGATCATGTCGAGCTCATGGCCGATCTTCTGCGAGGCCCACAGGCGCGGCAGGAAGGCGTTCCGGGAATTCTCGGCGGGGAGCTCCACTGGGAACTCGAAGCGCGCGGGCTTGCCGTTCGCCTTGCCCGTCACGACCAAAGTCCCCTTGCCGCCGGCGCGGAAGCGGCCGTACAACGCCAATTCCCCGCCGTGAAAAAGATCGGGGACGGGCTTGGGGAAGACCTGGTCCACCTCGACGCCGTTCCACTCGAGCTTTACGTCGGTGAGCGCGGGGCGTGAGACCTTCTGGTAAAGAGAAGAGACCTTGGCTTCGATATCTTCATTCGGAGCGACGTAGTCGCGCGCGCCGCGGCCGGCTTCGGCCAATTTATCGAGAAGCAAGGTGTTCACGTCCGAGCCCACGCCGAAGGAGAAGATGCGGGCACGCAGGGCCGCGTTGTCCGCGGCGGCCTTGCGCAGCAGGGCGCCGGGATCGGTCTGCCCGATCGTCGGCACGCCGTCGGTCATGAAGAACAGCATGGGCGTGATCCCGCCCGCCGTGTTGAGGAGCTTGAGGCCCTGGTCGAGGCCGGCCTCGATGTTCGTGCCGCCGGCGGCTTCGATGCGCTCGATGTAGCGCTTGGCGCGGGCCTTGTTCTCCGGCGTCGCGGAGAGCAGAGAGCCTTCTTCAAGAGAGTTCCAGTCGGTCGCGAAGTCGACGACGCCGAAGCGGTCCTGCGGGTTCAGGCGGTCGACGCACCAGACGAGCGCCTTCTTGGCCTGGTCGATCTTCCCGCCTTCCGTCATCGAGCCCGAGCGGTCCACGACGAACACGATGGCCTTCGGCGCGGCCTTGGCCTCGATCTCGATCTTCGGCGAAAGGGTCAGCAGGAAGGTTCCGTCCTCGCCGCTCTCGCGGTAGGCGAGCACGCCCGCGGCGAGCGGGTCCTCGCGCATGGAGAAGGTCAGCGCCAGGTCCTGCGGTCCCGCCGAACCTTCTTCATAAGCGACCAAAGCGCCGTGCTCGCCTTCGCGGACGATGCGCGTGTCGGCGTTGGAGGAAAGTATCGTGCGCAGGGGGCGCGTGGTTTTCAGCGCGATGCGCGCCGAGGCCCGGCCGCCCTCTCCCTGGGTGAAGCGCGCCGAGCGCATCGGCACGGACAAGGTGACCAGGCCGCCGTTCTTGGCCAGGGTCTGGGTCATCTTGAGCGTCGCCACGATCTCGCCTCGGGGCTCGATCGGGAACACCTTCGCGCGGAACATGCGCTCGCCGACGAGCTCGAGCAGGCCCGGGTCGATCGCGCGGCTGACGATGCTCTGGTAGATGGAGGACGCTTGAGCGGCCTCAAGCAGCTCGCCCTTGGTCTCCTTGCCTCCGATCACCATCGAGAAGCCCGACAGCAGGGCGTCCGCCGGCAGCGGCACCATCAGCACGCCTTCGAGACGCCGGTCGGTGGGATTGCGGAAGACGATGCGATAGGAAAGCTCCGCCACTTGATCCGTGATGGTCCCTTCGACGTGATAGCCAGTCATCGTCACCGGCGAGGCCTCGACGGGAAGCACCGGCGTCGGGCGGGGGCCGGGCGTGGGCATCGGCTGCGGGAGGGGCCTCGGTCCGGGGCCCGGGAAGATCGGGCGAGGCATCGGCATCCCCGGCAGGAAGATGCGCATCGCGGCGTTGGCGGCCCCGATGGGCCAGGCGAGCAGCTGCTGCGCGGGCGCGGGAACGGCGAGGCCGAGAACGAGCAGGACCGACAGGGTGTTGCGTTTCATGTGAGCTCCTCCGTATCGAGGAGTACGACCCCGGCCCCGTGAAAAGGTTCCCGCTAGAGGGGCTTGCGCGCGACCGCGAAGATGATGAGGCCGAAGCGCAGGTTGAAGCCGGCAAGCCAGCGGGTCAGGAAGTTCAGCTTGTCGAACAGCCAGAGCTGAAAAACCGGGATGATCCGCTGCTTGAAGATCTTTCCGTTGAGCCACCAGCCCGGTACGGCGATGGGATTGAGGAACTTGAAGACCTCGATCTCGAAGCCGGCCTGAGCGAGCTTATCGCGCAGCTCGGCGCCCTCGTAGCGGCGGAAGTGGCCCAGGGCCTGGTCCATGTCTCCATGGAGCGCCTGGTGGGCGGGCACCATTAAGAGCAAGCGTCCCCCGGGCTTGAGCAGGCGCAGGGTGTTCTTGAGGGCGGTCACATCGTCCTCGATGTGCTCGATCACCTGGAAGGAGACGGCGGTGTCGAAGCTTCCCCACAGCGCGGCGGCGTCGGCATCGGGTTTGACCAGATCGAGGCGTTTTGCCTGCACGTATTCCCAATCCTGGTAGGTCTGCTGGAGCTGGTCGACGTAGTTCTGGCTCTCGTCCGTCAGGACGACGCGGTCGCGGTCGAGCAGCATCCGTGAGATATTTCCCACGCCCGCTCCGACTTCGATGAGCTCTCGCCCGAGGAAGGGCTTGATCTGGTCGTAGAGGAACAGATTATAGTTCTGGGCTCGCGACATGACGCGTAAAGTCTGCTCGCCGACGGCCAAGGGGCCCAGGTCGTTCGAGAGCCAGGCCCGCAGCATCGCCAACGTCCCCGTCACGGCGTCCTTGATGCCGATCTTCTTTCCTTCGGCGTAGGTGCGGCCGGCATAGCTGATGGGCACCTCGGAGATGCGGCAGCCGAGCTTGGAGACCTTGATGGTGACCTCGGGCTCGAAGCCGAAGCCGTGGGAGCGCAGGGGGAGCTGGCAGAGGACGTTGGCCCGGAAAACCTTGTAGCCGGTCCAGACGTCGGTGAGATTGAGGTTAGAGAGCACGTTGCACATCAAGGTCAAGATCCGGTTGGCCACCATATGCCAAAAGAGAAGCGCGTTCCTCGAGGCGCTGGTGAAGCGGCTGCCGTAAACCACGTCGGCTCCGCCGTTCAGGATGGGCGCGAGGAGCGCGGGATAGTCCTTCGGGCTGTACTCCAGATCCGCGTCCTGGATGATGATGACGTCGCCCGTGATCTTGGTCGCGCCCAAGGCGATGGCCGAACCCTTGCCTTCGTTGGATTCCTTGTAAAAGACCCGCAGCGGACAGCGGTGGCTGCCGTAGCGCGCCGTCAATCCCTTGAGCTGCTCGCGGCTGCCGTCGGTGGAGCCGTCGTCGACGACGACGATCTCATGGAGCGATTCGGACTGAGCGTAGACGCGGCGGATGATCTCGCGCAAGGTGAATCGCTCGTTGTAGACGGGGATGAGGATGGAAACCTTCACCCGAGGATTCTAGCAGAATTGCGAATAAGGGCCTCCAGGAGGCCGCCTCTTATTGCGCGAGCCTGATCACGACCGGCTTCTCGGACAGCGGGAAAGCGCGCACCCGTGCGGAGGCGTCATCGAAGCCCGACTCCTTATAAAGGACCAGGACGATGTTCTTGCGGTTCTGGACGCTGACGATGCCGCAGCCGGAGGGGCAGGCGAGGAATATCGACATCTCGTCGGGAAACTTGACCGCGGGAGGCTCGCCGGAAAGACCGGCGGCGGCCCAGGCGGCCGAGAGCGACTCGGCGCTCTTCAGTGTGAGGGCCTTCACGAGCGGAGCCGATTGCCGCTTGGCCTTGGCCCCGCGCACGGAGGCGATCGAGCGTCCGCTGTCGAGGCTCGGCGCCTCGGGCGAGGCCTGAAGGGCCATCAGCTCCCGCCCGCCGGAAGGGAAGTTCTGGGGCTCGGCATCCTTGTCCATGATCCGGTTGATGCCCATGCGCTTCTTCTCTTCCTCGAAGCCTTTGTAGAGGCGCTCGTTGATGGCGGAGCGCTCTTCCTCATTGCGGGCGATGAAAGCGCCGCTGCCGTCTGAGGGCTCGAGGTGGTCAGGGGTGGGGGCGGAGGTGGCGGGAGCGGACAGGGCGGCAAATCCGGCCCCGCCTGCTCGGGCCGCGGGAGCCGAAGCGTCCGACTCCTGAAGCTCGAGGGGCTTGCCGGGAGCGCTGATGTGCTTGCCGAACGTCGAGGATGCGCCTGCCTTGGCCGAGTCTTCCTTCTTCGCGGTTTGAGCCGTGATTTCGTTCGCCGCGGCCGCGTTTTCGGCGGATTCGTCCCCGAGGCCTTTGCCGCGGGCGTCCATGGCGGCGAGCTGACCGCTGACGTCGACCGAGGGGGGAGCTTCGGCGGCGCTCTTCACCGCGATCGTCTCGCTGTCCCAGCCGGAGCGGGGCGCCACGATGTTCGGCGGAGTCTGCGTCTTGTCCCAGACGACGAGTGCCACCACCGCGGTCGACAGCGCGAACGCGAGCGGACGGTAGGCGGGGGGAAGGATGAAATAGCCGCGCGCGGGCGCCGCTTCCTCTCGGGCGCGGCGCGCCGCAAGCCGAGCCATGAAGCCGTCGGGCAGGGGCTCTTTGGGCAGGCCTTTCACCGCGCCGGAGACGGCGCGCAGGGCCTCAAGCTCGAGGCGCAGCTCCTCGGAGCGTGAGATCTCCACCTCGACTGCCCGGCGATCTTGATCGCTGAGCGCGCCGTCGAGATAGGCTGACAGCTTTTCGCGGATGTCGTCGTTCATGCGGATACCTTGTCGAGCAAAGTCTTGAGCTTGGCGCGGGCGCGGAACAGGCGCGACTTGACGGTGCCCTCGGCGAGGCCCAGGACCTCGCCGATCTCACCGTAGGAGCGTTCCTCGATCTCGCGCAGGATGACGATGGCCCGGTCGTCCGCATCGAGCTGAAGCAGGGCTTTTTGTACCACGGCGGCCGTTCCCTCCTTTTCGAGCTCTGTATCGAGCGGAGCGTCTTTTCCCGCCGGCTCGTACACCGGCTCGTCTTCGTCCTTATCGGCTCCGAACGCCCCGAACGAGATCGTCTTCCAGAAGCCCCGGCTCTTCTCCGCCCGGACCCGGTTCTTCCACGCGTTGACCGTGATCCGGTACATCCAAGTTGAAAGCAGGCTGTCGCCCCGGAAGTTCGGCAGGGCCTTCAGGGCCCGGATCAAAGCGTCCTGGGCGAGGTCTTCGGCGTCGGAACGGTTCCCGGTCAAGCGCAGAGCCAGGTTGAAAACCAGCTCCGAATGCTTTTCCAGGAATTCCTGTTCGGACACCGGCTGATAAGACCCTGAGGAGGTCAGAATGTTCCTTTAGCGGGCGTACGCCTTGACGTCGGCGGCGACCTTGAACGGCGCGCCCGTCAAAGCCTTCACGGCGTCGACGGTGGTGTCGGGCGAGATCGCGATGAGCACGAGGCCGTCCTTGGTCAGGTCGAAGGTGGCGAGCTCGGTCACGATGGTGTTGACCACACCTTTGCCAGTGAGCGGCAAGGTGCACTTGGAAAGGATCTTGGGCTTGCCGTCCTTGGTCGCGTGCTCCATCGCGACGATGACGCGCTTGGCCCCCGCGACCATGTCCATGGCGCCGCCCATGCCTTTGACCTTCTTGCCCGGGATCATCCAGTTGGCGAGGTCGCCGTCGACGGAGACCTCCATGGCGCCGAGCACGGTCGCGTCGAGGTGGCCGCCGCGGACGATCGCGAACGAGTCGTGGGAGCCGAAGTACGAGCAGCCGGGAAGCTCGGTGACGGTTTCCTTCCCGGCGTTTATCAGATCGGGGTCCTGCTCGCCCTCGTGCGGGTAGGGGCCGTAGCCGAGCATGCCGTTCTCGGTGTGCAAAGTGACTTCCACTCCGGGCTTGAGGTAGCTGGGGATGAGCGTGGGAATCCCGATTCCCAGATTGACGTACGAGCCGTCCTTGAGCAAGGTGGCGGTCTGGCGGGCGATGACGACGCGGCTATCCTTGGTCTCAGACATGGGCGGCGGCCTTCCTCACGGTGAGTTTTTCGATCGGCTTCTTGTACGACAGGCCCATGAGGATCGCATCGACATAGATGCCGGGCGTGTGGATGTGCTCGGGATGCAGGCCGCCGACCTCGGCGAGATGCTCGACCTCCGCGACGACGTAGCTCGCGGCGGTCGCCATGACCTGGTTGAAATTACGCGCGGTCTTGCGGTACTCGAGGTTTCCGAGCACGTCGCCCTTCCACGCCTTGATGAAGGCGAAGTCGCCTTTCAGCGGCTTTTCGAACACCATCCAGCGTCCGTCGATGAGGCGGGTCTCCTTGCCCTCGGCGACGGGCGTGCCGTAGCCGGTCGGGGTGAAGAAGCCTCCGATGCCTGCGCCTCCGGCGCGCAGGCGCTCGGCCAAAGTCCCCTGAGGGTTCCACTCGACCTCGATCTGCTTGGTCAAGGTCATTTCCTCAAAAGCTTTGCACTCTCCGCCGTAGGACATGATCATCTTGCGCACGCGTCCGGCGCGCAGCAAGGTGCCGATGCCGAAGTCATCGAGGCCGGCGTTGTTCGAGACGAGGGTGAGATCCTTGGCGCCGCTGTCGAGCAAAGCGGGGATGAGGTTCTCGGGGAGGCCGCAGACGCCGAAGCCTCCGAGCAGGACGATCGAGCCGTCCTTGACGCGCGCGGCCGCTTCAGCGGCGGTGGCGATGGTCTTGTTCACCGGAGTGTCCTCCTTGAAGGCGGATGTCGTAGATGCTGAAAAGCTGACGGCTCGCTTCGTAGCCCGAATAGATGATGAACGCGAAGGTCAGGTAGGGGTGCGTGGCGGCCAGGTTCTGCGGCGGGACGCCGAGCCACTTCAGGGCGAAGTACACGGCCCACATCACGGCATTGGCTGCCACGAAAACCGCCGCCTGACGCCAGGTGAAAGACCACCAGAGGCGCCAGGCGGACGGCCTGGCGAGCGGCGTGCCGCTCACGATTGATCCTTAGGCGACGGCGAGGGCTTTCTTCGCCTTCGCGCCCTTACCGAGCACTTCCTCGCGCAGAGCGACGGCCTTGTCCGTCTTCTCCCACTCGAACCCCTTCTCCGTGCGGCCGAAGTGGCCGTAGGCGGCGGTCTGGCGGTAGATCGGGCGGCGCAGCTTGAGGGTGTCGATGATCCCCTTCGGCGTCAGGGGGAAAAGCTTGCGAACGGCGGCTTCGATGCGCGCCTCATCGGCGGAACCGGTGCCGTGCGTGTCGAAGTAGACGCCGACGGGCTCGGCGACGCCGATGGCGTAGGCGAGCTGGACCGTGCACTCCTCGGCGAGGCCGGCGGCCACCACGTTCTTGGCGATGTAGCGCGCCATGTAGCAGGCCGAGCGGTCGACCTTCGTCGGGTCCTTGCCGGAGAACGCGCCGCCGCCGTGCGGGGCGCGGCCGCCGTAGGTGTCCACGATGATCTTCCGGCCGGTCAGGCCGGTGTCGGAGGCGGGGCCGCCGACGACGAACTTACCGGTGGGGTTGACCAGGAATCGTGTCTTCTCATCAATGAGCCGCTTTCCCAGAACGGGGCGGATGATGACGTCGATGATCTCCTTGCGGGCCTTCTCGGTGATCTGGTCTCCGGACTTGTCGAGGATCTCAGGCCCGTGCTGGGTCGAGACGACGACGGTGTCCACGCGGACGGGGCGGCCGTCGAGGTACTCCACGGAGACCTGCGACTTGCCGTCGGGACCGAGGTAGGGGAGCTGGCCTGAGCGGCGGACGTCGGCGAGGCGCTTGACGAGCTTGTGGGCGAGCATGATGGGAAGGGGCATGAGCTCATCCGTCTCGCGGCAGGCGTAGCCGAACATGATGCCCTGGTCGCCGGCGCCGCCCGTGTCGACGCCCTGTGAGATGTCGGGGGACTGGCGGCCGATCGCGTTGAGGATGGCGCACGAGTTGGAGTCGAAGGCGTACTCGGGGCGGGTGTAGCCGATGTCCTTGACGACCTGGCGGACGATCTGGTCGATGTCGAGCATGGCCTTGGTGGTGATCTCACCGCCGACGATGACGAGGCCGCGGGCGACGAAGGTCTCGCAGGCGACGCGGCTCATGGGGTCGATGGTGAACACGGCGTCCAAAACGGCGTCGGAAATCTGGTCGCAAACCTTGTCGGGATGGCCTTCGGTCACCGACTCGGAATTGAAGAAATACTTGCCTTTGCGCTGCATGGTCTTGAGTCCTCCGGGCCGTACTTTGGGCGGTTTCCGCCGACGGCCTTCACGAGGATTATACAAATTTTACGACGAGAGAATCGGTCCCGCCCCCTGATTTGCTAGCCTTGCGCCGTGGATGACCTTGCCGCGCGCGGCGACGCCTTGCTCAAGGCCGGGAGCTCCGGGGCGCT
>CAZIBN010000033.1:0-37972 GCA_964537395.1 uncultured Elusimicrobia bacterium | reverse complement strand
GTTCCAATCGACGGGCGTGTCGTTGTAGCCCTTCTTAAGATCCACGAGGACCCCCGACATGCGGGCGGCCTCGACGGCGGCCATCGTCGCGTACACCATCGCCTCGTTGAGCTTGGCGAGGTCGGGGCCGGAGAGCAGGGCCTCTGCCTCATCCGGGCCGACGGGCGGCTTGCCGCCGATCTGGCAGGCGAACTTGAGATTGGCGAGATCATCGTGATGGGAAATGCCGGACTTTCCGGCCATCAAGGCGGCGCGGTAGTCGGCGATCCCCAGCCCGTTCGGGGCGACGGCGCCGATGCCGGTGATCACGACCCTTTTGGGATAACGAGTCATTTTAATTTCTCCGAATCCTTTTGAATCCACAGCCCGGAGACGACGCCGGTAAACGCGGTCTCTCCGTCCTTGGGGCCGCCGAGGAACTTGATCTCGGCCTCGGCCACGAGCTTGCCTTCTCGAAAAAATCCTTCCTTGCCGAACGACGCCCGGCAGGCGAGCGTGTCGCCGGGGCGAACCATCTTCTTGAACGAGCCGCGGTCCAGGTGCGTGAAGAGGTTCACCATGCTCGCCAGGCGCTCTTCGCCGGCCTTGGCGCCCATGAGATAGATGGCCCAGGCGACGACCGCCGTCTGGACGGCCATCTCCACCATCTTCACGCCGGGCACGACGGGGTTGCCGGGGAAATGGCCGGCGCAGTCCTCGTCCTTCCAGGTGTATTGAGCGAGGACGTGCTCCCGGTCGATCTCGAGGATGAGATCGATGAAGCGCATGGGCGGGCGCTGCGGGACGAGCTTGAGGACCTCGGCGGCGGTGAGGTCGCTCAAAGCGCCATGCCTCCGTCGACGGCGATGACGGCGCCGGTCAGATACTGGTTTTCGATGGCGTGCCAGACGGTCTCGGCGATGGCGTCGGGGGCGCCGAAGGTCCCGAGGGCGACGCCGGTCTTGATGCCGGAGCGCTGATCTTCGGGGATCGCCGCCGTCATCGCGGTCTCGATGAAGCCGGGGGCGATGGCGACGACGCGCACGCCTTTGGGGCCCAACTCGGAGGCGAACTGTAACGTCAACGCTTCGAGCGCGGCCTTGGAGGCGCGATAGATGGCGGAGCCGACGACGGCCTTGCGGGCGAGAACGGAGGAGATGTTGACGATGACGCCGGACTCGTTGCGGGCCATCTCTTTGGCGAAGTCGCGCATGAGAAACAGGGGCGCCTTTAAATTGGTGTCCAAAATCTTCTCGTACGCCTCTTCCGAAACCATGAGGGCCGGCTCGTGGGGGCGGTCGATGCCGGCGTTGTTCACCAGGCAGTACGGATTTCCCTTGGCGAGCACGGCATCCAACAGAGTTTTTCGGCCTTCGGCCGTTGACAGGTTCGCCTGAACGGCGAACGAATCGGGGATTTCCTTGACGAGCGCCTCGGCAGCCGACTTATTTCCATTGAAATGTATGCAGACCTGGAGCTGGCCTTCGGCTTTAACGGCGATTAATTTCGCGATCGCGGCGCCGATACCGCCGGATGCGCCGGTTACGACGGCGATGTCGCTCATCGTGTTTCTCCAGAAAAGTTATCCCCAGCGTTTTCAACGTTGGAAGTGAGGGGGATAACTTGATGGCGCAATTTCGTGTTCATTGGACCTCCATGTACCCGCCGCCCCACGCCAAGCCCGCGCCGAGGACGGCGTACACGATTTGATCGCCTTTCTTTAATTTATCGAGCCGCTGCGCGATGGCCGAAGGCATGCCCGCCGACGCGATATTGCCCTGAACCTGCACATTGCTGATGTGGTGCTCTTTCGGCAGATTCAAATGGCCGATGATCGATTCTTGCATCACGAAATTCGCCTGATGCGTGACCGTGTACACATCCTCGGCAAAAAGCTTTTTCGCCGCGGCGATCTGCTCGAACATCTCAACAGTTCTTCGTATCGAGAACTCCCGGATCTTGGCGCCGTCCTGCCAGAAATGCCGCGTTGCGTCCACCTTCACGTCCTCGCAGCCCTGGGGGTCGGTCGCGAACACGAGGGGCTCGACCTTGAGGCGGCCCTTGTGCGTCAGCGAGCAGATCTGGGCGGCGGCGCCGTCTCCCCAGATATAGCCGTCGAAGTTCTCGGGGGAGTAGTCGGTGCGCGTCGTGTAGCAGCCGGTCTGGACCGTCAGCACGAACTCGGGGAAGGCGCGGTCCTTCAGGTCGCTCAGGTACGACATGTGACGGGCGAACGAGGAGCACGCGGTGTTCATGTCCATGTGCGGGCCGGGGCCGATGCCGAGGGCCTTGGCGATATAGTTGGCGGTACCGGGCACGAGGTCGAAGGGGAGGTCGCAGTTGCACACGACCATGCCGATCTGAGAGGGCTTCACGCCGCAGTGAGCCATCGCCTTCTGGGCGGCGCGAACCGCGAGCGTCACCGGCGTCTCTCCGAGGGAGCGGGCGTGGACGATCGCGGCCATCGGGTCCTTGTTGTGCGTCTTGGCGATGTACTCGCGCGACAGGACCGAGTAGCGCTTCTGGATGCCGAGGCGCGACATGCACCAGTCGGGCGTTTTCTTTAAACCGACGTCCTTATGGAGGAAGTCGTTGTCGATCTCGTTTTTCGGAAGGGCCCAGCCCATGCCGAGGATGTTGAAGGAGTTGGACATCAAAGGCCGGAGATCGCCTCGCCGCCGTCGGCGCGGATGATGGTTCCGTTGGCCCAGCGCAAAGTGGGACCGCAGATGCCGAGGATGACCTCGGCGATGTCCTCCGGCGTGGTGAGCCGGTGGAACGGGTTGCGGATGCGCGCCTGCGCCTTCATCAGGTCGAAGTTCGGGATCGCGTTGCCGGCGGGAGTGTCGGTGATGCCGGCCTGCATGATGTAGGAGGACACGCCGTAAGGCGCGAGCTCGATGGCCATCGCGCGGCAGGAGGCCTCGAGCGCGGTCTTCGCGGCGGAGACGGCGGCGTAGCCCTTCCACGCGATCTCATTGCCCTCGGAGGTCATGGCGACCAGGCGGGCGTCCTTGCTCAGGAGTCCTTCTTTGCACAATTCACGGCCCCACAGCAGATAGTCATACCCCATCATGAAGATCGTCTTCTCGAGATCTTCCTGAGTGAGAAGCTCCTCGCGGTACGGGATGCGCGAGTCGGCAAGCGTGTGTAATGCGTCGCAGCCCTTGTCGTGGAACGCGGAGTTGACGGCCGCCTTGACCTTCTCAGCGGGGATTCCGAGGGCATCCGCCAGGCCTTTGATCGCCTTGCCGCGGAAGTCGGGGGTCTTGTCCTCGATCATCAGACGGCAGGAGCCGGCCGCGATGGACTGCATGAACAGGTGGACCTTGCCGGGCCCGCAGTTGGTCTGGATGCTTTCGAACAGCTCTCCGCGGCCATCTTCATCGAACAGATTAAGGTTGTGGGTGATGAGCTTGACGCCGGTGGCCCGGATCTCATCGAAGTGGGGCTTGATCACCGTCTCGACGGTGCCTTCCTTGTCCTTGTGCCCGATGAGGATGTTGAACCCGGCTCGTGCCAGCCTTTTAGCCGTCGCCAGGCCGAATCCGGAGGAGCCGCCGAGGATGACGGCCCAGAGGCCGGAACCGTGAAAATCGAGTGGGTTTTTCTCGTTCATTGGGTTATTGTACCATGCCTGTCTACGGCTATGTCATTGACCGTCATCAATACGTCGGTGCCAGGCTTTAGATGTTAAGGCTTGGGATTGATCAGCTCGGCTTTGATGGTGGAAAACTGGTCGGGCGGGAATTCTCGTGAGGAGAGGAGGGAGCCGTCGGTGCCGTACACTGATTCGGTGCAGCGGGCCTCGCCCGTCGCGTAAACCCGCTCGCAGATGAACAGCGGGCTGGCTCCGGTATCCTGAAAGGCGTAGATCGCGATGTCGGCGTCCGGGCCGGTGCACAGCAAGGGGGTCTTCTTGAGCAGCAGCGGGGTGCAGGGCTTGTAATGGTACTCGAGCGCCGCGAGGCAGCGGCCCGCTTCCCGGTCGTAGCGGTGCTCGACGATGCTCTCGAATAATCGGGGGGACCGTTCCCGGACGGTCTTGTCGAGCGCCTTGGTCAGGGCGCGGCACTCGCTGTCGTGGCGGGCGCGCGTCGCGTTCATGTGGCGAATTGCGAAGAAGCCGCCGAAAGCGACTCCGGCGATGAGGGCGAACACGGCGGTTTGAGGGCCTCGTCGTTTCACGCTTGGAATACTACAACAATTTCGTCAGGACGGAGCGGTGAGAGCGAGAGCCGTGCCGGCGGCCATGAAGGCGGCGCCGATCATGAGTTGCGCGGTCACAGGTTCGCCCAGGAACAGGACGCCCGCCGCGGCTCCGAAGAAAGGCGCCAGGCTGAAGAAGAGGCCGGTGCGCGCGCTGCCCAGGCGGCGCAGGGAGAGGATGAAGCAGACCAGGCTCACTCCGTAGCTCAGAAATCCCAGAAGGCCCGCCTTCCCAAGGAGAAGCGGGCCTGGGACGAGCGCGCCCGCGGCGAAGGCGAAAGCGCAGTTGACGAGGCCCGCGACGAGGCCCTTGATGGCCGCGATGGACACGGGATCCTTGCCGGATATGCGCTGGGATAGGTTGTTGTCCAAGCCCCAGGCGAGGCAGGCCGCGACGATGAGTAGGCTGCCCTGCCAATGCGCTTGGCCCCAGCCGCCGGGCTCGGGCCAGGAAAGAACGGCCGCGCCGGCGAGCGCCAGAGCCAGCCCTCCCGCGAGGCGGGCGTTGGCGCGCTCTCCGAACAAGGTCCAGGCGAGCAGCGCGGTGAAGGACGCCTCGAGGTTCAGCAGCAGCGACGCCGCCGATGCCGAAGTGCGCGCGAGTCCCGACATCATGAGAACTGGGCCCGCCACGCCGCCGAATAGGATGGCGCCCGCGAGCCACGGAAGGTCGGCCCGTTCCAGAGGCACCTTCGTGCGTCCGCGTATGAGCCAGACCAGGCCGAGCCCAAGGCCCGAACCTAAATAGAGGAGCCCCGCCAGCAGGACCGGAGAAATATCCGAGAGGAGCCCTTTCGCGGCGGCCGTGCCGAGTCCGAACAGCAATGGTGCGAGGAGCGCGGGCCAGGCGCGCTTGAGGGTGGACATGGTTGGATCAGACTTGCGATTTTTTGAAGACCTTCTCGAACTGGAAGGGGAGCAGTATGACGACCGCCAGGCAGATCAGGTTGAATTTCCCCCAGGGAACCGGGGCGCCTTTGACGAGGCTGGCCGCGTACTCTCCCAGGACGATCGCCGCCGCCGCGCAGAGGGCCGCGGTCCCGCTGACCAGCTTAGGGACTTGGGCATCCTCGTTCTTGGTCAGGATCTTCGGGTCGAAGCCCCAGACCGGCAGCAGCATGGCTGGCACGAGCGCCGTGATCCCGACGAAGACCCGCAGATTCAGGATATCGAAGATCCCGGTGTATGCCCTCAACAGGAACCAGAATAGGGCGGAGGCCCCCAGCCCCGCGCCGCCGAAACACAGCACGCGTTTCCAGCCGATCATGAGGCAGCACTGTGAGAGTCCATGCGCTATTCTAGCAGACCGGGCCCGTAAACCTACGGTGCCGTCCCGGCATAACTTCGTATGGACTCCATGCACCAACGTAGGTACAGTACCCGAACATGAAAGCAATCGGCCTCGCGGTGTTGCTGGTTTCATTATCCGGCTGCTCCTTCGCGGGCAAAGCGCCGGCTGCTCCGGAAAACGAGTTCGGCGAGCGCGTTTTGCCGGAGGAAGGCGCCTTAAACAAGGAGATAGCCGATTTGAGCGTGGCCACGCTCAAAAAAGAATATGTCGCGGCCAAGGGGCCGATGCCCCGCGACGTCCATGCCAAGGCCCACGGCTGCGTTCGCGCGATCTTCACGGTCAACAAGGATGTCCCCGCCGACTTTCGCGCGGGCGTTTTCGCCGAACCGGGGAAGGAATACCCGGCTTGGATCCGGTTCTCCAACGGCAGCGCCAAGGCGCAGGCGGATGGGAAGGGCGACGCCCGCGGCATGGCCATCAAGCTTATGGGCGTCGAGGGGGACAAGCTCCTGGAGAGCGAGAGGACGGCCAAGACCCAGGACTTCCTGCTTATCACCCACGACGCTTTTTTCGTCAAGGACGGGAAGGATTACGCGGATTTCTTCCGGCTGATCGCGCGGGGCTCCAATCCCGCCTGGTTCTTCTTCGGCCGGCTCCCCTGGCGCTGGACGGAGTTCCGGGCGGCTTCCCAGCTCGTCAAAAAGGGGAAGCGGATGATCAATCCGCTGTTCGCCCCGTACTTCAGCGCGACCCCGTACCTGCTCGGGGATATTCACGCCATCAAATATGCCGTCCTGCCTTGCGCCGTGAGCCCGGAGCGCCGCAACCGCTTCGCGCATTCTCCGGACTATCTGCGCCTGAATATGAGGAGATCGCTGGATGTTAAGGAGGGAGCGCCGGCCTGCTTCCAATTCATGGTGCAGAGGCGCTCCGAGCCTAAGTCGATGTCAGTGGAAGATTCGCGCGTTCCCTGGGACCAGGAGAAGTCGCCGTTCGTGCCCGTGGCGACCCTGGCCATCCCCGTCCAGGGATTCGACGGCGAAGCTCCGATGCGCTTTTGCGAGAACCTCTCGTTCACGCCCTGGCACAGCCTGCCCGCGCACCGGCCTTTGGGCAACATCAACCGGACCCGGAAATCGGTTTACGAGGCGGTCTCGGCGTTCCGTCATGAGTTCAATCATGTGAGCCGTCGTGAGCCTGACGCCGGGGAGAGCGCCGAGTAGATTTGACAACCGGGCCGGCCTCTGTTATAGTCGCTTGATGCTGCGGCGACGATTCTTGAAATTACTTGGCCTGATCGCGGTGGGGCTGGCGCTGTCCGACAGCCTTGCCGATTCGGTCATCTGCGAATCTGCAGAAGCCGCCTGCCATGCGTGCGCGTGCGGCCCGCGTCTCGTTTCTCCGGCGGTCATCGAGGTTTCAGTCGTCGCCGAGCCCCCATCATACGTCTCGTACAAGCCGCCGACGTATGCCTTTCTGCTCCAGAAGTCTCTTCTCCGCCCGCCCTGCTCCGCCGCGTAGCCAAGCGCGTTCCCTGAGCCGCAGCCGTCGGATTCGACGGCGTTCCCGCCCGTGAGTTCCCCGGCGGGCTAACCGCATCAATCGAGGCACTATGTCATCTATTCGCGCATTCGCGTCCGCTGTTCTTGCCGTTATCGTCCTCGCGTCCCCGGGCTGGACGCAGGAGACAAACCCGGCCGCGTCGAAATACACCGTGGCCGAGCTCGTGGGCCTGGCTCTCAAAAACACGCAGCTTCTCGGCGTCCAGGACGCGCGCGTGGAGGAGGCTCGGCACTCGGCGGCTCAGGCCCGGGTCTGGCAGGGCCCGTCCGCCGGCTTCCTGGCCGGACGCACCCGCCAGACCGGGGCGAGCGGGTCTCGCTACGAGCTGTCCGTGGCCCAGCCGCTGCCCCTGACCGGCATGCCCGGTCTGCGCGGCGGCCTTCTCGACCTTCAGTCCGAGTCCTGGAAAGTCCAGCGGACCGGGTCTGAGATCTTCGTGACGCTGGCCGTCGCCCAAGGCGCCTACGAATACGGAGCCAACCGCCGCAAGGCCGCTTTTGCCGAGAAGCGCCGCAAGCGCTTCGAGCTCATCCAGAGCTATATCTCCGGCCGGGTGTTCGCCACGCCGCAGCGCAGGGCGGAGAGCCGCATCGTCGAGAACCGCCTTAAGAACGTCGCCGCGGACGCGATCCAGAGCGAGGCCGGCTTCAAGGCTTCTTTAGAGAAGCTCAAGGTCTACGCGCCCCTCGACTCGGCGGCGTATCCCGAGGTCGAGCTCCGCTGGTTCTCCGGCGCGCGCAGCCTGGACGCAAGCGAGTGGCTGGAGAGAGCTCTCGTTAACAACCCCGGCCTGCGCGTCCAAAGGCTCGTCGTCTCGAGCGCGGGGCTCGAGAAAACGCTGGCCTCGCGCGAGGGCCTGCCGGATGCAGCCGTGGTCGCGACTTACGAAAAGGGCCAGGCTGACATCGTTGGCACGGATTACGGCCTGGGGCTTAGCCTCGCGTTTCCCTCATGGAACCGCAACCGGTCCGCAGTCAAGAGCGCCGAGCAGAGAAAGCTGGCCGAAGAGCGCCAGCTGGGCTACGAGGAGCAGCGGCTCAAGGCCGAGCTGGCGAGGGCGCTCATTAAATATGAGGCGGCGCGCCAGACGGTTCTCCGGTACCCGCAGGAGATGATCGTCGAGCTGGATGCCCAGCTCCAGGACGCGGACGAGGGCTTTCGCAAAGGACAGGTGGACCTCCTGACCTTTTTGGAGCTCGACGGTTCCGCGGCCGAGACCTTCGGCCACGCGCTCGACGCCCAGACGGACCTCGCGGCGATCGCCGCCGAGCTCCTGGCCGTGGCCGCCGACAAGGACGCCCTGACCAAGCTCGGATCGTTTTAGGAGAATCTGATGACCCGCCTTCTCGACTGGACGTTTAAGAATCGGCTGAGCGTGATCTTCTTATTTGCGCTGGGTTCTGCGATCGGGCTGTACGCCGTCGCCGTCACGCCGGTGGACGCCGTGCCGGACATCACCCCGGTGCAGGTCATGGTCAACACGAAGACCGGCGCGCTCGACCCCGAGCAGATCGAGAAAACCGTCACCTTCCCGATAGAGACGGACATGAGCGGCATCGCCCATGTGAAAGATGTTCGCTCGCTGTCTAAATACGGCCTCTCCCAGGTCAGCGTCTTCTTCGAAGACGGCACCGACATCTACTGGGCTCGCCAGCAGGTGGGCGAGAGGCTTCAGGGCGCTAAAGGCGAGATCCCGGCGGGGCTGTCCCCGCAGCTGGCCCCGATCAGCACCGGCCTCGGGGAGGTCGTCATGTACGCCGTCAAGGCCAAGCCCGGCACGCCCTTGGCGGCCAAGCCCGAACGGGAGCGCCTGCTCTACCTGCGGACCATCCAGGATTTCGTCCTCGTGCCCTATCTTCGGCGCACGATCAAGAACATGGCCGAGATCGACGTGACCGGCGGCTTCAAGAAGGAAATCCACATCGAGATCCACCCCGAGCGGCTGGAAACGGTCGGCGTGAGCATCGAGCAGATCGTCGAGCGCCTGGAAGGGCTCGGCGAGAACTCGGGCGGGGGCTACATCCAGCCCAAGGGCCGTCAGGTGATCGTGCGGGCCTCGGGACGGCTGAAGAGCCTCGACGAGATCCGTCTCATCCCCATCAAGCTCGACGTGCGCGGCAAGCCCGTCCCCTTGTCGTCGGTGGCCGACGTTAAGGAAGGCTTCGCCCAGCGCATGGGCGGCGCGACCGAGAACGGCGAGGAGACGGTCATGGGCATCATCCTCATGCTCAGCGGCGCCAATTCGCGCCAGGTGGCGCTCGACTCGGAGCGGGCGCTCAAAGACGCGCCCCTGCCGTCCGACGTCGAGATCGAGCTTCTCTACACCCGCAGCTATCTCGTCAACGCCACGCTCAAGACGGTCGTCAAGAGCATGGGCGAGGGCGCGGTCCTGGTCGTCATCGTGCTGCTGGCCATCCTGGGAAACCTGCGCGGAGCGCTCCTCGTGGCACTCGCCATCCCGATCTCGATGCTGTTCGGCGCGATCGGCATGAGGTGGTTCGGGGTCTCGGCGAGCCTCATGAGCCTGGGCGCCATCGACTTCGGCCTGATCGTGGACGGCGCCGTCGTGATGGTCGAGAACTCCCTGCGCCGCCTCGAGGAGCATAAGGGAAAGCTCGACGGCCCGGAGCGCCTGGCGCTCTTTCGCGACGCCGCGGTCGAGGTGGTCAAGCCCGTGACCTTGGGCCTGCTCATCATCATGCTCGTGTATGTGCCGATCCTGTCGCTGGAGGGCATCGAGGGCAAGCTTTTCCATCCGATGGCGCTCACGGTGCTCATGGCGCTCGGCGCCTCATTGCTCGTGGCCGTGTTTCTCATGCCCGTCCTCGCTTATCTCTTCCTCAAAGCTCCGGCGGGCCGCGGCGCCAGCCATAGCGAAGGAATCCTCTATGAAGGCATGCTCAAGGTCTACGTCCCCGTTCTCGACTACTGCCTCAAGCGTCCGCTGGCTGTCGTCGTCCCGTCGGCGCTCCTGTTCGTCGCGTCCCTGGTGATCGCCTCGCGCATGGGCGCGGACTTCATGCCGCCTCTCGATGAGGGCGACCTGGTCATCAACTTCACTCGGCCGGCCGACATCGGCGTGGACGCCTCGCTCGAAATGCAGCGGAGAAGCGAGCTCGTTATCGCCAGGTTCCCCGAGGTCGCGCGAGTCTTCGGTCGATTGGGAACGCCCGAGTCGGCGACCGACCCGATGGGCGTGCATCTGGCGGACACGTTCCTGATCCTTCAACCGGACAGATCCCAATGGCCGATGGTGAACGGACGCCGGCGCACCAAGACCGAGCTGTACGAGGCGCTCAAGGAGGTTTTGGAGGCGGAGGTCCCAGGCCAGGAGGTCAGCGAGAACCAGCCCATCGAGATGCGCTTCGCGGAGATCCTCGAGGGCAGCCGCGCGGACGTGAGCCTGCGCGTCTACGGCAAGGAGCTCCCGGTCCTCGTCGACCTGCTGGAGAAATCCATCGAAGTCCTCGAAAAAGTGCCCGGCACCCAGGAGGCCGAGATGGACTCTCTGACCGCGCTGCGCAAGAGCCCGGTCTTAAGCGCCCGGCCCAACTACGCGGCCATCGCACGCTACGGGCTCGATATCCGGCGGGTCAACGAGCTTCTCGGGGCCGCCATGGCGGGCCGCGAGGTCGGGAGCTTCTACGAGCAGCAGTGGAGGTTTCCCATCGTGATGCGGGTGGAGGAGGAGCATCGCGAGGATGTCAAGACGATCATGTCGCTTCCCGTCGGGATGGACGGCGGCTCGATCCCCCTCAACAAGGTCGTCGACTTCGAGGTTAAAGACGAGGTCACGACCATCGCCCACCACTACGGCCAACGGTACGCGGCCGTGGCCGTGTTCCTGAACGGGCGCGACATCGCGAGCTACGTGGCCGAAGCCCGCGCCGCCGTCGAGCGCGAGGTCAAGCTGCCCGAGGGCTATACGATGGCCTGGGGGGGGCAATTCAAGAACCTGGAACGAGCCAAGGCCCGGCTGGCCCTGATCGTGCCGGCCGTGCTGCTGGCCATCCTGCTCATTCTGTGGTGGTCCTTTGGCAGCATCAAACAAGCCCTGCTGGTTTACGTGGGAGTCCCTCTGGCGATGACCGGAGGGGTTTTCGCGCTCGCCTTGAGAGGCATCCCGCTCAGCGTCTCGGCCGCCGTGGGCTTTATCGCGCTCATGGGCATCGCCATCCTCAGCGATATGGTGCTCCGGACGATCTTCAACCAGCTCCTGGCCAAGGGGGTGCCGCCGCGCGAAGCGGCACGCGAAGGCGCGCTGCGGCGTCTGCGCCCGGTCGCCATGACAGCACTCGTGGCAAGCCTGGGGTTCGTGCCCATGGCGCTCAACACGGGAATCGGCGCGGAGCTCCAAAGGCCGCTCGCCACGGTCGTGATCGGCGGGATCGTTTCGTCGACGTTGCTGACCCTCCTGCTGATTCCCGTGCTCAATGTGTGGGTCGTGCCGCGTAAAAAGGAGGAGGCCGAGCTGTGAAAGAGATCCAAGCCGGGGACGCATCGTGCGCCGCTGGGTCGGAGCGGTGGACGTCCGCACGGTCGAAAATGAGATACTGGTCCTGCTCGACAGGAAGTCTTCATGATGGAGAAATCGAAGCGTATGCGCGATGAGACGACGACGTGGAGGCTGATCTTCGGCGCCTGGCTGATCGCGGCTTGCGCGACGCTCGGCGCTCTGTTTTTCGGTGAAGTCATGAAGCTGCCTCCGTGCAGCCTCTGCTGGTATCAGCGCATCTTCATGTTCCCGCTGGCTCTGATCCTTCCGATCGGGCTGTTCCCTCTCGACCGGAAGGTGGTCCGCTACGCGCTGCCGCTGGCCGTGATCGGAGGCATGTTCGCGGCCTTCCACCTTCTCTTGATTGCCGGGGTCATCCCCGAAAGCATCAAGCCCTGCAGCCGGGGCGTGCCTTGCTCGGAAAAGGTGATCGAGTGGTTCGGCTTCGTCACGATACCGTTGTTGTCGGCCGCGGCTTCCGCGACCATCATCACATTGCTGGCCCTGGCGGGCTTCAGGAGCTCAAATGAAAAATAAAGCGCTGTTCGCCGTTTCCGCCGCGATCTTGCTTCTGGCCTTCGTGGCGGGCACGATCGCCTACAAGAGGGGGGAGATGAACCGGGTCGCCCGGATCGCCGAGTACAACCGCGCGCCGCTCGTGCGCAGCCACGCGCCGACGCTCGGCAAGGCAGATGCGCCCGTGGTGCTCGTCGAGTTCATCGACCCCGCCTGCGAAACCTGCTGGGCGTTCTATCCCCTGGTCAAGGAGAAGATGGCGGCCAATCCCGGGAAGATCCGTCTGGTGCTGCGGTTCGCGCCGTTCCACGAGGGCTCGGACAAAGTGGCGGCGGCGCTGGTGGCGGCTCACCGGCAGGGCAAGTTCTGGCCCGCGCTGGAAGCAGTGATGGCCACGCAGGATGACTGGGCGGCGCACCACACCGCGCGGGTGGAGAAGATTTGGCCCCATCTCGAGGGACTGGGGCTGGATCTGAAAAAGATGAAGGCCGACATGAACTCTCCTGAGATCGCCGCCCTGATCGCGCAGGACCTGGAGGACGCCCGCGTCCTGAACGCCACCAAGACTCCCGAGTTCTTCGTCAACGGCAAGGGCCTTCCGAGCTTCGGTTTCGGGCCGCTGATCATGCTGATCGACGACGCGCTGGCTGGTAAGGATTAAGCGTGGTAGATTTGGATCAGGAAAATATTCAGCCTCAGAGCCGACGGCGCGGATTCGGGAAAGCATTCATCCTCGTAGCCTTGTTCACGGCGCTGACGGCTTTCACACCCGACGCCGGCGCTCACGGGGTGACCGCGGGCGACAAGGGTTATATCCAGGAAAGTTCCGGCAGCCTGACCTTGCCGTTCATCTATCTAGGCGCGAAGCACATGGTCACAGGGTACGACCACCTGCTGTTCCTGTTCGGCGTGGTCTTTTTCCTTTATCGCTTCAGGGACGTCGGTGTTTACGTCAGCCTGTTCGCGGTGGGCCATACGGTCACGCTCCTGTTGGGCACGCTGATGGAAATAAGCGTCAGCGCCTACCTGATCGACGCCATCATCGGCTTTTCCATCGTCTATAAGGCGCTCGATAACATGGGGGCGTATCAGCGCTGGTTCGGCTTTCAGCCCAACACCAAGGCGGCGACGCTGATCTTCGGCCTTTTCCACGGTTTTGGCCTCGCCACCAAGATCCTTGATTATAAGGTTTCGCCGGACGGGCTTATCTTGAATCTCTTGTCCTTCAATGTCGGGGTGGAGTTGGGGCAGTTGATGGGGCTGGCCATGATCCTCATCGTCATGGGCTTCTGGCGGCGGACGGACGGCTTCATGCGTCATGCCTATGCCGCGCAGGTGGTTTTAATGACGGGCGGCTTCCTGCTGGTCGGCTATCAGCTCGTCGGTTACTTCGTCGCCTGAGGAGAACACTCATGTATAACGCGAACATGCCTCATAAATCCGAATTGCCTTCGACGGCGAAGCTGGTCAAGTCCACCATCCTGGCCGCGGTCTCCGCCGGCGTTCTTCTGGTCACGGTCGTCATGCCGGCTGAATACGGCATCGATCCTACTGGCATTGGCCGCTTTATAGGCCTGAAGAAAATGGGGGAAATCAAAGTCTCCCTGGCCCGGGAAGCCGCCGTCGAGCAGGCCGCGGCCCGGCCCGTGGGGCTGCCCGCCGTCACGCGGGAAGCAAGCCCTGCCGCCGCCGCGTCGGGGATTCGCACCGATGAGATGCGGGTGACTCTCGCCCCCAATGAGGGAACCGAGATCAAAGTCGAACTGGCCAAGGGCAAGAAGGTCGATTATAGCTGGGTGAGCGACGGCGGCCGTGCGAACTTCGATGTTCACGGTGACTCCAAGAAGCTGAATATCGATTACCACGGATACATCAAGGGTTCGCAACAGAAGGACGAAGGCGTGCTGACCGCTGCGTTCGACGGGAACCATGGCTGGTTCTGGAGAAACCGGACGTCCAAAACATTCACCGTGACCCTTAAAGTCAAAGGCGAACATACCGGCATCAAGCACATCAACTAAGGAGACATCATGAGAGCGTTCATTAAAAGACTGCTGCTGCTCCCGCTGCTTCTGGCGGCTGTCTTCGCGTTCGCTCACGAGGGAGGCCACGGGCCCATTCCCGACGAGAGCCGTTGGTCCAAGCCGGAGCGGTCGCCTCGCGAAGGCGGGGTGCTTATGCCGGTCGTTCTCGCGGCCGCGAAAGGACCCGATTCGGAGCTCATCTACAACGCGGAGCTGGTCCGAGCCGAGGACGGCGGCGTGAAGATCTACCTATATGACAGCGGTCTGCAGACCCTGAGACTTGAGAGCCTGTCGGACAAGGCGAAGGGCTCCGTGCAAACCGCCAATAAGGGAAGGACGACGAAAGCTTCCTTCGAGCTCACGCTCGACCGTGCGCTATGGGCCTATATCGGCAAGGCGCCCAAGGCCGCACGCAAACCCTACGCCGTCGAGGTGACTTTCAGCGATGGGATGCGCAAGCTCGCAAGCGTGTTCGACAGGCTCGACTAGGAACGGGCGATCATGGACCTTGCGGGAAGTTCCGTTGCATGCTACCCTGTGGTGATGGCACGCAAAGCCTTTAGCCTGGCGCTCACTCTCGCCCTTTCCTTCTCCTGGGCGACGCCCGTGTTCGCCCAGCCCGAGGCCCCGAGCCACGCCTGCTGCATGGGCGGCGAAGCGCCGAAGCCCGAGCCCTCTCATGGCGGCGTTCCCGCCTGCTGCCGTCCGTCCGAAGCTTTGCCGCCGGTCGTCGTTGCGGCGGTCTCGGCGCCCGCGCCGGCGCTCCTGTCCTCCGCTGTTGCCGTCGCCGAGGCGCCCCGGGCTTACCGGATCTCCGCGTCGCGCTTCGTCCCCGCCGCCCCGCAGGCTCCGCCCGGGACGCACTCCGGGCTGTCGCCTCCTTCCTCCGGACTGTAAGGTCCGCCGCTCGCCCGCGTTAGGGCGCAGCCGTCAGCCGTCGACCCCGGAGGTCATGTGTTCAAACTCATCGTGCCCGTCTTTATCCTTATCCTCGCCGTCCCGTCGCGCGCCCAGGCGCCCGCCGCCCTGACCTTGCCCGCTGTGCTCGAGACCGCGCGCCGCGACGCGCCGTCCGTGCGCGCCGCGGCGATGCACCGCGATGCCGAGCGCGCCCTCGTCAAAAGCGAGGCCACGCCCGACAAGCCCATGCTCGAGCTCGAGCGGGCGCGCGGCGCCGTGGGAGCAAGCCCGCTGGACGGGCCAGAGAAGACCTGGTCGGTGAGCCAACAGCTCCCCTTCCCCACGACCCTGTTCTACCGCGGCCGCGCCGCCGCCCGCGAGGCGGACGCGGCCGAGGCGCAGGCCCGATTCGCCGTCATCGAAGCCTCGGCCCGGGCGCGCGAGGCCTACGCCGACCTCTATGAAGCGGAGCGCTCTCTGAGCTTCCTCGATGAGATCGTCGACCTGCTGCGCCGCTTCTCCCGCGTCGCCGAGTCCAAATACGCGGCGGGCAAGGGGACGCAGGCCGACGCGATGAAGGCGCAGCTCGAGCTGACGCGGATGCTCAACGAGAAGGCCCTGGCCGAGGCGGCCGTCGAGGGCGCGCGTGGCGCGCTCAACGCCGCGATGGGGCGCGAGGAGGACAGCCCTCTGTCCGTACCGGCGCCGCCCGCGTCTCTTCTTCCTGCGGCTTCCCTGACCGAGCTTCGCGCGATCGCGCTGGCGGAGAACCCGGTCCTTGCGGCCGCCGTCCGCGAAAGCGAGAAGGCCCGCGCGGAGCTGGGCATGAAGCGTTCGGAATGGCTGCCGGATCTCTCCCTGCGCTACCGGAGGCGCAGCGAGAACGGCGTGCGTTCCCATGACGCGTCGCTGGGCTTGTCGATCCCGCTGTGGTTCTGGAAGCAATCGGGCACCGCGTCGCACGCGGGCTACGAGGCGCGCTACGCAGACGCCCTGCGCGACGGCGAGAGGCTGGCGGTTCTGGCCGCCCTGCGCGCGGCCCACGCCTCGGTTCGGACGGAGGCGCGCCTGAAAGACGCATACCTAACGACGGTGATCCCGCAGGCGGAGGCGGCCCTGCGTTCGGCGGAGTCGGCGTACCAGTCGGACCGGTCGGGCTTCCTGGATCTGCTCGACGCGGGACGCTCCTTGATCACCGCGCGCCTGGAATCTGTGCGGCACGAGGCGGATTTCGAGCGCGCGCTTGCGGCTTTGTCGCGGGCGGTCGGACGTGAGACGGTTCCCTGAGGACATGACTATGAATAAGAAGACGATCCTGATCGTGATCCTCGCCGCCGGCGCGGCGGCGTTCGGCGCCTACTCCCTCTATCACCGCGGCCCTGCGTCTCACGTGGCGCATGCGCCCGCGACCTACATGTGCCCGATGCACCCCGCCATCACCTCGGACAAGCCTGGAAGCTGCCCCATCTGCGGCATGGATCTCGTCCTGGCTGAGCCCGAGGAGGCGGCGTCCGGCTCGACCGCCACTGAGACCGGCAAGATCCTCTACTACCGCAACCCCATGAATCCGGCGGTGACTTCTCCGACTCCCATGAAGGACCCGATGGGCATGGACTACGTGCCGGTCTATGAAGAGCCGGCCGCCGCGAACGGCGTCTCCGGCCAGGCGTCCACCGTCGTCTCCGAGCAGAAACGCCAGCTGATCGGGATGAAGACCGAGGCGCTCGCCAAGCGCCGTCTCCGGTTCACCGTGCGCGCTTCCGGCAGCGTGGCCTCCGACCCGGAGCTGTACAACGCCATCTCCGAGCATCACTCCGCCATGACCGCGCAGGACAAGGTCAAGGACAGCCCCTGGCCCGACGCCCGCGAGAGGGCCGACGCCTTGGTCCGCGCCTCGGACCTGCGCCTGCGTCAGCTCGGGCTCTCCGAGAAGCAGATCGACGCGTTCACCGGGGCCGAGGCCGTGCCCGAGAACCTGCTGATCGGCGGCCCCGGCGGCACGGTGTGGGTGTACGCGCAGATCTACGAGTACGAGATATCCCAGATCCGCCCCGGCCTCGACGCGGAGATCACCACGCCCGCCTATCCCGGGAAGATCTTCCGCGGCACCGTCAAGGCGATCGATCCCAACCTCTCGGCCGAGACCCGGTCTCTGCGGGTGCGCATCGAGGTCCCCAATCCGGGCGGCCTCCTCAAGCTCGAGATGTTCGTCAACGCCGCCATCAAGGCGGACCTCGGGGTCGCGCTCGCCCTGCCCGAAGGCGCGCTGCTCGACAGCGGCGCGCGCAAGCTTATCTTCGTCGACCTCGGCGAGGGCCGCATCGAGCCGCGCGAGGTCCGCGTGGGGCGCGAGGCCGACGGCTATTACGAGCTCCTGTCGGGCGCGAAGGAAGGCGAGAGGGTCGTGACGACGGCCAACTTCCTCATCGATTCCGAATCGAAGCTGAAGGCGCTTCGATGATCCGAAAAACCATCGCCTGGTCGGCGCACAACAAGTTCCTGGTCCTGGCCCTGACGGGTGTGGCCATGGCGGTGGGCTGGTACTGCATGAAGAACATCGCGCTCGACGCGATCCCCGACCTCTCGGACACCCAGGTCATCATCTACTCTCGCTGGGACCGCTCGCCGGACATCATCGAGGACCAGGTCACCTACCCGATCGTGACCGCGCTGCTGGGCGCGCCCAACGTCAAGGCCGTGCGCGGCTTCTCCGACTTCGGCTACTCCTACGTCTACGTCGTTTTTAAGGATGGGACCGATGTGTACTGGGCGCGCTCGCGCGTGCTCGAGTACCTGAGCAAGATCCTGCCGCAGATGCCCGAGGGCGTGCGCACGGAGCTCGGCCCCGACGCCACGGGTGTGGGCTGGGTCTATCAGTACGCCCTCGTCGACAAGACGGGCCGGCACAGCCTCGCGGATCTGCGGTCCTTCCAGGACTGGAACCTGCGCTATCACCTGCAGGCGATCCCGGGCGTGGCCGAGGTCGCGTCCATCGGCGGATTCCAGAAGCAGTATCAGGTCCAGGTCGACCCCAACGCGCTGTCCGCCTATCGCATACCGCTCGCCAAGGTCGTCGACGCCGTCCGCGACGGCAACAACGACGTGGGCGGACGCCTCGTCGAGTTCGGCGGCACCGAGTACATGATCCGCGGCCGCGGCTACGCCAAGTCGGTGGAGGACCTCGAGCAGATCGTCGTCGGCCGCGACCGGAAGGGCACCCCGGTGCTCGTCAAGAGCGTCGCCAAGGTGGCCCTGGGCCCGGACATCCGGCGCGGCGTCGCCGACCTCGACGGGGAGGGGGACACCGTCGGCGGGATCGTCGTCATGCGACATGGCGAGAACGCGCTCAGCGTCATCGAGCGGGTCAAGGCGCGCATCGCCGAGATCAAGCCCTCCTTGCCCGAGGGTGTGGAGGTCGTCGAGACCTACGACCGCTCCAAGCTCATCAACGGCGCCATCTCGACTTTGAAGCATGAGCTTGTCACCCAGATGTTCCTGGTCAGCCTCGTCCTGCTCGTCTTCCTCTGGCACATCCCTTCGGCGATCGTGCCCATCGTGACGATCCCGATCTCGACCTTGCTGGCATTCATTCCTTTGTACTTCATGGGGATCAGCGCGAACATCATGTCGATCGCCGGCATCATGCTGTCGATCGGCGTGCTCGTCGACGGCTCCATGGTGGAGGTGGAGAACGCGTATAAAAAGCTCCAGCTCTGGGACGCGGGCGGACGCAAGGGCGACTACCACGCCGTGCGATTAGAGGCGATGCAGGAGGTCGGGCCCTCGGTGTTCTACTCCCTGCTGGTCGTGGCGGTCGCTTTCTTCCCCATATTCGCGCTCGTGGATCAAGAGGGGCGACTCTTCAAGCCGCTGGCGTATACGAAAAACCTGACCATGTTCCTCGCCGCGTTCCTCGCGCTGACTTTGGATCCGGCGGTGCGCATGATGTTCTCGCGCATGGACTTCTTCGTCTTCAAGCCCAAATGGCTGGCGTGGACCGTCAACCAGGCCGTCGTCGGACGCTACTACGCGGAGGAAAAGCATCCCATCAGCAAGGGCCTCTTCCGCGTCTACGACCCCGTCTGCCGCTGGGTCCTGGAGCGCCCGTGGAAGGTGATCGGCGCCGCCGCCCTCATCACCTTGGCGACCGTCCCGGTCTATCTCAAATTGGGGTCGGAGTTCATGCCGCCTCTCAACGAAGGGACGATCCTCTTCATGCCGACGACCTTGCCGGGGATCTCGGTCACGCAGGCCGCGGAGCTTCTTCAAAAGCAGGATCAGGTGCTCAAGAGCTTCCCCGAGGTGGAGCGCGTCTTCGGCAAGGCCGGGCGCGCGGAGACCTCGACGGACTCCGCCCCGTTCTCGATGATGGAGACGACCGTGGTCCTTAAGCCTATGGAGGAGTGGCGCAGGAAGGAGCGCTGGTATTCTTGGCTGCCGGAGCTCCTGCAGAAGCCTCTGCGGCGCGTCTGGTGGGACCGGATGACCTGGGAGGAGCTGGTGGCGGAGATGGACCAGCACATGAAGTTCCCGGGCGTGACCAACGCCTGGACCATGCCCATCAAGGCGCGCATCGACATGCTGACGACCGGCGTTCGTACGCCGATCGGCATCAAGGTCCAGGGCGCCGACCTCGCTCAGATCGAGGCGCTCGGCTTGAAGGTCGAGGAGGCCTTGCGCGACGTGCGCGGGACGCGGTCGGTGTACGCCGAACGCACGGCCGGAGGCTACTTCGTCGATTTCAAGCTCAAGCGCGACCAGCTCGCGCGCTACGGCCTGTCCGTCAAAGAGGTTGAGATGGTGATCGTCTCCGCCATCGGCGGCGAGCCGGTGACGGTCACCATCGAGGGCCGCGAGCGCTACAGCGTCAGCGTCCGCTATCCCCGAGAGCTGCGCGACAACCTCCCGAAGCTGCGGCGCGTCCTCGTCTCCACGATGGACGGAGCCCAGATCCCCTTGGCTCAGCTCGCCGACATCGAGCTGGCGATGGGCCCGGCGATGATCCGCAACGAGAACGGCCTGCTCACCGGCTATGTCTACGTCGACGTCGCCGGACGCGACATCGGCGGCTATGTCGACGAGGCCAAGAAGAAGGTCGCGGCGGCGGTGTCGATGCCCGCCGGCTACGTCCTCCAATGGAGCGGGCAATACGAGAACCTCGCGCGCGTGCGCGAGAAGATGGCGCTGCTTCTGCCGCTGACCTTGGTCCTCATCGTCCTGCTCATGTACATGAATACCAAGTCCTGGGTGAAGACGGGGATCGTGATGCTGGCGGTCCCGTTCTCGCTGATCGGCGCCTTCTGGGGCTTTTACCTCCTCGACTACAATCTGTCGGTGGCGGCCTGGGTGGGGATGATCGCGCTGATGGGCCTCGACGCGGAGACGGGGACCTTCATGCTCCTCTATCTCGATCTGGCCTACGCCGACGCGGTGCGCGGAGGCCGCATGCGCACGTTCGACGATCTGAAGGAGGCGGTGGTCCATGGCGCGGTCAAGCGCATCCGCCCGAAGATGATGACCGTGTTCACCGACTTCCTCGGGCTGATGCCCGTGATGTGGGCCATCGGCCCCGGGGCCGACCTGATGAAGCGCATCGCCGCACCCATCATCTTCGGCCTGTTCACGAGCTTCGCGATGGAGCTGGTCGTCTACCCCGCGGTCTTCCTTCTCTGGAAATGGCACGGGGAGATGAAGAAGGGTACCGTCGTGCCCGATGCCGCCGGTTTGCAGGTGATGGAAGACTGATATGGACGTCGCACCCGTATGATGAAATCATTGAGACTGACGATGTTGGCCGGCGTTCCGGCGCTGCTTCTTTCCGGCTGCATGCTGACTCACGGAGGCCGCGGGCGTCCGTCCAAGGCGATCTGCCCGGTCAGCGGAGACGCGCTCAAGGTCAAGGCCGATACTCCGAGCATGACCTGGAAGGGACAGCAGCTGTATTTCGCCAGCGAGGAGCATCTCAAGCGCTTCGCCGCGGCGCCGGATTCGTTCAAGGCGCCCGAGGCTGCCCCGGCCCCGGCCTCCGGTTCCCACGGGGGTCACTGACATGGGCTCGCTACTGATCATGGGCGTGATGATGGGCGTCATGGGGGTGGTCGGGCTCGGGTCCATGTGGCAGTCTCGGCGGGCGCCCGCGAAGGCTCCGTCCTTTGCCGTTTCTCCTGTCAGCGGCCGGCGTTTGGCGGTAACGCCCGCCACGCCGCGCGCGGTCGTGGGGGGCAAGACCTTTTTCTTTGAGGACGAGGAGCAGCAGCGCGTCTTCGTGCTCGACCCGGGCGCCGTCGCGACGGAGGGCGTTTACTCCTGCTCCATGGGCGATTACGCCGGCCCTCTGACGAAGGACGGGCGCTGCCCGAAGTGCGGGATGTCGTTGTCGCTCAAAAAATAAAAGGAGAATGAAAATGAGAAAGCTGATCAGCGCCGCGATCATAGCGGCCGCCGTCGCCGGAAGCGCCTGGGCCGCGGGGGCGCACATGGACCCCTCGGGCAAGGCCGAGACGATCTCGGGAGAACTTCTCGACATGGCCTGCTACATGATGCACGAGGGCAAGGGCAAGAAGCACGCGAAGTGCGCCGGCGCCTGCGTGCAGGGCGGCGCGCCGCTGGGCGTGCTGACCAAGGATGGGAAGGTCTATCTCGTCGTGGGCGACCACGATGACAAGAAGCCTTTCGTCGAGGCCAAGGCGCTGGCGGGCTTCAACGCGAAGATCACCGGCACGGTGTTCACCCGCGGCGGACTGATGGCCATCGTCGTGAAAAAGGCGGAGAAGCTCTAGATGGAGCTCAAGCTGTACCATCTGCACCCGGCGGCCGTCCACTTCCCGATCGCGCTGCTCGCGCTCGGAGGTGCGGCCGCCGGGCTGAGGCTTCGGAGGTCCGCGCCGGAGTGGCTCTCGAAGGCCGAATCCTGGCTTCTCTGGCTGGGGACGCTCTCGGCCTGGGCGACGCTCGGTCTGGGGCTTCTCGCGGAGAAGTTTTCGCCCCATGTGCCGGCGGCGTGGGAGGTCATGGCCGAACACGAGGAACTGGCTTGGTGGACGGTCGCCGTGTTCAGCGCGCTCTCGGGTCTGCGCCAGTTCGCGGTGAAAACCGGCCGTGATTCGGGGAAGTTCCGTCTCGCGCAGGCCCTACTTTGGGCTCTCGGCCTCGGACTGCTTGTATCGACGGCCATGCATGGGGCGGAATTGGTCTATGGCTTCGGCGTAGGCGTGGGATCGCCGTGATTCGAATCGAGTGAGGGGAACATGAGAACCGTATATCGGCTGATAGGCGTGCTGGCGTTCGTCTTGGCGTCCGCGTCCGGGTTTGCGGCGTCCTCCGAGGAGGCGGCGGTCCGCAAGGTTCTCGCGGACTATCGTACGGCGATGGAGGAGCGCAGCGTCGCGAAGCTGGCCGCGGTCGTCTCCGACGACCTTCTGGTCCTGGAGGGCACGCACAAGAACGACGGCTGGGCGGACTACCGGGACAAGCACATCGGCCCCGAGATGGCGGAGTGGAAGGAGTTCAAGGTCGCAGACCCCAGGATTACAAGGCTGGAGGTCAGCGACGACATGGCCTACGCGGTTCAGGAGGCGACCTACACCATCGTCGACGCGAAGGGCCCGGTCGTCATGCTGGGCGCCGAGACCGTCCTCCTCGGAAAGGGGCCGAAAGGCTGGAGGATCCGGCACCTTCATCTCTCCGGAAAGCGCGTCTCCCCGGCTAAGCCCCCGGCGAAGTAGTCGGCGCCTTCTCGCACGACAATGAACCGGCGTCGCTGCCGACGATCGCTAGTTCCGGAACTAGCGATTATTATCAATAGCAAGCGGTCCATTCGCTCCCCTTGACGCATATAGATGCCGGAGCTACACTGATTTCCATGAGACCCCTCTCGGCATTGCTCGTCTGCGTGCTGGCCGTTCCCGCTTCCGCCCAGGTCATCGGCGAGGCCGCATCCGCGGCCACCGGTTCCTCGGCGGCCGGCGCGGTCGTCAGCCAGGTTCCCGGCGGGCTGTCCGCGCCCGCATTAAGTCCGTCATTAGCGCCGGGTCTGCAAGGCTCTCTGTCGGCGCCCGCCGCGGCGCCCAAGCCGGGCGCGCCTGTACCCGCTCTCGCGGCATCGCTGATCGCTCCGATCGATGCGGCCTCTCTGCCGAGCAAGAAACGGGATTACACGCCCGCCGAATGGAGCACGCTCGTCTCCGGCGCGAAGGATGACGGGACCAAGGCCGTCCTGAACTCCTTGCGAGGTGACAATCCCTCGGACCCGAGGCTCACGGTCAAGCTCAACAACGGCGAGAGCGTCTCAGGCGCGTTCCGCGGCCTGGCGGACGGCAAGATGGTCTTCGAGACGGGAGGCAAGCTCGTCGGCCTGAAGATGGACGGGGCCGATATCGCCGAGGTCCGTCGTCAGGTGGACGTGATGTTCGACGGCTCGAACTTGCGCCCCGACGAGGTCGTCGTGCATAACCGGCCTGCCCTGGCCGATCCGTTCAAGGATCTGTCCGATTATCGAGGGCGCGTCGTCGATATCGACACCCGCGATCTCGACGACCTGAAGTGGTCGGCTCAGACCGTCTCCGGACGGATCGTGAAGGCGAACGCCGATGAGATCATTCTGGATGGCCCGAAGGGGGAGGTCCACCTTTCGCGCGAGTTCCATACCGTGGACAAGATCGCGTTGCGCACCGCGCACTACTCCTCAAGGGGCAAGATCTCGTCGATCTCGGCGGTGGCGGGCGAGATCCCCGACGGCGGGCCGGTCGAGGTCGTGCTCAACGGCGGCAAGACGGTGTCAGGGCGCTTCTTCGGCGTGCGCAAGGACGCCCAGGGAGACTATGTTCTCATCGAGGTCCCGGCCGCGGGCGGCACGAGCTTCCGCGCCTATCGTGACTTCTATGATCTGCGCACGCCAGGCTTCGGCAAGGACGCGCTGCTTCCGGCCTCCGAGCTCCTCTACACCGCCCCGGTCAAATAGAGGACGGGCGCCGGTTGCCCGCAAGAACTTGGGGTAAGGCCCCGCGGACCGGCGCCCGTCTAAATCCTTATTAAGGCAGCTTGCCGGCGTCGATCATTCCCATTCCCTGCAACGTCGCCGCGAGCCCCGGAAGCGGCGTGGCCGCTTTCTTGAGCATGGCGCGCACCGCGGCGGGGGTCGACGCGCCGCGCGCGACCGCGAGCGCGGCAAGTCCAGCCACGTGCGGGGTCGCCATCGAGGTGCCGGAGAGCTCCACCCATCCGCCCTCCATCTTGACCGACTTCACGTCCACGCCGGGCGCGATGAAGTCCACCTCGGGCCCGCGGCTCGAGAAGCCGGCGACGGCGTCTTTATTGTCGGAGGCGCCGACGGCGAGGGTCTCGGGGTAGCTCGCGGGGAAGCCGACCGGGCCTCCGCCGTTGCCGGCCGCGGCGACGATAAGAAGACCGGCCTTGTTCGCGGCCGTGATGGCGCGCTTGAGCGCCTCGCTGCCTTCATCGGCGCCTAGGCTCATGTTGGCGACCTTGATGCCTTTCTTGACGGCCCACTCGATGCCGGCGATGACGCTGGAATATCCGCCGTTGCCCTCCGCGTCGAGCACCTTCACCGCGTAGAGCTTGGCCATCGGGGCCACGCCGACGACGCCCTTGCCGTCGCGCTTGCCCGCGACCGTGCCGGCGACGTGAGAGCCGTGGCCCTGGTCGTCGTCCCAGGCCTCGGGCTTCTTGGGATCGAGGGCGTTGAAGCCGCCGATGACGAGCCCGGCGAGATCCGGGTGAGACCGGGAGATGCCGGTGTCGATGATGGCGACCGCCGTGCCCTGGCCCTGGCCGCGAGGCGTGGCCCAGGAAGCGGCGGCATTCACGCGGCGGATGCCCCACGGCTGTTCGGGATCGGGCGTCGCGGCGGGCTTGAGCCCGTTGATGCGCTTGAGGATGTCCTTGGCCGCGTCGCCCCACGCGAACTGAGCGGACGGGCCCTGCGGCGCCACGGTCACGGCCTTGAGCCAGTTGATGGTCTTGTCTGTCTCGACTAAGTCCACCTGGAACGTGCGCATGAGCTTGGCCTCGGCGCCGTCGGCGCGGAAGGCGGGGATCTCGATGACGATCGCGTTGATCGAGGGGAGCTCTCTCACCACCGAGCAGCCCACGCTTTGCGCGAGCTTGCGGCATTCGTCGGTCGATACCCCCGGCTTGCAGGCCACGATCTTTCGGACGGTGTCGCCGGCGTCGAGCGGGCAGAACTGCGCGCGGGCCGAGGTGGAGAGAAGGGCGGTGAGGATCACGAGGGGAAGTCTGAGGGGGCTCATGGACCTAATGTTAACTGGGTCCTTAGGTCCCCATAAGGGCCATGAGGCCCAGGCCTGTCTAGGCCTAAAGTCCCATATATGACTTCTGTCATCTCCGGCGCTTTTGAGATAGAGCTTTAGGCCTGGGCCGAATGCCTTTTGCCTCTTACCCGTACGGCCCAGAGCGCGGGATGCGTCGCCGGTTACAATAAGCGTAGACGGCAGACCAGACGCAGGGAGCGAACCTCGCATGGCCCGACGCCTCAACCGACTCGTCTCGATCTTTATCTCCGGCGCCCTCGTCGCCTGCTCCATAGGCTTCGACGCGCAGCTGGCCGCCGCCCAGACCCTCACGGGCCGCGTCGCTCCCGTTTCCCCGATGCCGCAGATCGGCCTTGGCATTATGATCGCGCCGACGCCGATGATGGCGCTTCCCGCGCTGTCGCTGACGGCGCCGTCGCTCTCCGCGCCCTCCGCCGCGCTCGCCGCCCCCGTCGCCGCGCCCGTCGCCGCGGCCGCAGCGCTGACGCCGGCCAGCCCCGCCGCCGCGCTCGCCGCGTCCCTCACGGCCGCCGCACCCGCACTGCAGGCGCTGGCCAAGCCCGAGACCTCCGGCTCCGCCGCGAGCGTCGCCGGCCGCGATCTTGAAGACATCCTGACCGGAGCGAAGTCCGCCCGGTCCGCCGGAGAGCTGTCCGAGGTCGTCGCCGGTGTTCCGTCCGCCCTGCCCTCGAACCTCTCCGCGCCTTCGGCCGTTCCGGAAGCCCCGAAGGGCCCCGTCGTCCCCGCCGCGGCCCCGGCGCCCTTCAAGTCGATCGCGTCCGCTTCCTCCTATAGCGCCCATCGCCTCGCGCTGAAAGCCATCGCCGTCCTCACGGGCGCGGTGTTCACCTTGCCCCAGGCCGGGCCCGCGCTGACCGCCAAGATCATCGCCTCCGCCGCGGACAAGACGCTCGTTCTCTCCGATTTCGACGACACCCTCGCCGGCTACAATGAGACGCTGCCCGCGGACAAGATCTCGGCCATCCGCGCCATCCGCGCCGCCGGCAAGCACTTCGCCGTGATCAGCGACCGCGGCGACACGAAGCGGCCCAACTCCACCCAGCTCACCGTGTTCGAGTCCCTCGAGTCCATCCCTGTCGCGGACCGGGTCGGCATGTACGTGGCCGCCAACAGCGGCGGCAAGGTCTATCGCTACGACGAGCAGGGCGTGCCGCAGAAGGTGCACGAGGCGACCGCCCTCGAGGCCGGCAAGCTCGAGGCCGTCAACGCCGCCGCGGCCGCGACCAAGGCGCGCCTCTCCGAGGTCGGCGCCGCGCAGCACGTCGACGACGGCAAGAACCCGTCCGAGTCCTACAACACCTACGGCTACGCGATGATGCTCAAGCCCGGCTCGTCTGAGGCCGCGGTGCGCGGCGCCGGCGCGATCCTGGCCGAGGAGCTGGCCCGCCGCGGCATCGACGTCGAGGTCAACCCGCGCTTCGCCAAGGACCCCGCCAACCCTCCCTACATCACCTTCTCGATCATCACCAAGGCTGACGCGGCGGCGTACATCTCCAAGGCGCTGAACATCGAAGCCAAGGATTCTCTCGTCATCGGCGACGCGATGTTCGTGCCTCGCGACGCGAAGAAGGCCGGCTGGCTGTCCCGCCTCGGCGAGCGCCTGAGCGGCCGCCCGCAGGCGAAGACGGGCAACGAGACCGATCGCAACATGACGAGGAATCTGCCCGGCGTGCTGGCGCTCGGCGTCGGCGCGGCGATGGATCCGCGCGTTGAGAATGGCTGGGCGCTCGACGGCAAGGGCCCCGTGGTCACGCAGAAGGTCCTCGAGTCCGTCGCGTCGAAGGCCCGCCGCATCGCGTCCGACGATGGAGACAAGACCGGCTCGGCGATCCAGCTCGGAATGATCGCCGCCATCGTCGCCATGGGCGCGCTCGGCTGGTACGCGCTGGCGTCCGCCCTCGGCGACATCGTCCGCATGGGCGAAGAGGCCCTGCGCAACTGGCAGAACTCTCCGTTCGGCCAGGACGCCGGCTTCTTCCTCGGCGCGACCACGCTCGGTATCGCGGGAATGCTCGGCCGCCCTGCCGCAGCGAAGGCGGCGCCCGCGGCGCTGACGCACGCCGTCGAGCCCAACGAGCTCTATGCCCTGGCTCTCGAGAATATGAAGGCCTTGGCCGAGGGCTCGGCTGACAGGATCAAGTTCCTGTCCGCCGTCCACGAGGCCCGTTATTTCAACGGCGCCTGGATCGGCGACGAGTGGCGCTTCTTCTTCGGCGTGAGCGGGAAGAACGGCGGCGTTGAGTACATGGTCCCTGCTCGCCGCACGATGGTCTCTGAAACGATGATGGACGCCTTCGAGCCCAAGTTCTGGGGCCTGGTCTCGACCGAGCGTCTCGCCGAGGGCATCTCCGCTTCGCAGTTCGACCTGGGCGTGAAGACGGCCCCCGACGCGGCGCTCAACGGGGTCTCCGGCGTCACCCGAGTCAGCCTTTTGCCTCGCGGCGGGGAACTGTGGTATTCGCTTCAGGGCGCGCGGGAAGAGATCGCCTCCGTCAACGCCCGCACCGGAGAGGTCCGCAAGACCGCGCCCGCGGCTCCCTCCGAGTACACGCTGAAGAACTTCCTCCTGTGGCTCGGCGCGGTCGGCCTCGTCGCCGCGATCTACGGCGCGTTCTTCTGGGCGGCCACGAACGCGCCCGTCGCCGTTCCTCAGGTTCCCGAAGGCTGGCAGGGGCCGATCCCGAGCATCGAGGACATGTTCCGCGGCATGGGCGGCGTCCTCGGCCTTGGAATGCTCGCCGGCATGCTCAAGCCCGGCGCGAAGAAGCCGAAGCTGACCGACGACGACATCGCCGCGTCGGCGAGGTCCGTCGTCGCCTCCAAGGGCGGCGTCTGGTCCCAGACCGAGTACAACATGGGCTACTACACCACGCTCGAAAGCCTCAAGGAGCGCGGCGCCACCGAGGCCCAGCTCGCGCTGTTTAAGAAGCTCTGCGACGAGGCCCCGATCAAGGGCGGCCGCTTCAACCCCTGGTCTGGCGACTGACGTTCGAGTCTCTCGTTCGAATGTCCGACTATCCTCAAGGATAGTCGAGGGTAAGGTCCAGTCCGGAGATTTGCAAGTGAAGTTATCCCCAGCGTTTCCAACGTTGAAAGTCCTGGGGATAACTCCGTTTCGCCGCATCCGGTCGTGCATAGGCCCGCTTTCAGCAAATCGAAATGGGCGCCCGCACTTTGCTAGAATAGCTCTGACATGATCAAGATGGTCCTCTCGTGGTCCGCGTTTTCCCTATATACCGCGGCTTCCGTCGCGGCTCTCTACTACCTGCTGACGAAGAACGAGCGCGCCAGCCGTTCCATGCTGACGCTCATCGGCTGCGGCCTCGCCCTGCAATTCCTCTCCTTCGGCATCCACCTCGCCGCGTTCTGGGCCTACCCGGAGAACCGCTGGTTCCTGCCGATCAACAACTTCTTCGGCGCGCTCTCCTACATGTCCTTCGCCTTGGCCGGCGCGTTCTTCGCGATCGAGGTGCGCCGGCACCTGGGCATCCTCGGGGCCTTCGTGCTGCCCATGGCCGCGCTGAGCCTCGGCCTCGCGGTGGTCCTGGCCAATCCTGAACTCGCGCCGCTGGCGCCGAAGCTGCGCAGCTACTGGCTGAATATCCATCCGATGATCCTGATGACCGCGTATGCCGCGTTCACCAACGCCTTCGGCGTGGCCCTGGCGCTGCTGATCCAGGAGCGCCAGATCAAGTCGCGCAAGCCGAGCGAGCTGTGCTACCGCCTGCCCTCGCTCGATGAGCTCGACGCGCTCAACGGCCGCATCATCGCCATCACGCTTCCCATCCTCGTCCTCGGCCTCGTGATGGGCTCGGTGTGGTCGTACCAGGCCTCGGGCCAGGCCTGGTCCGGGAATGCGAAGGAGGTGATGTCGCTGGTCACCGCCGGGTTCTATGCCGATTTCCTGTGGCTGCGCTACGTCTCCGGCAAGCGCGGCCGCATCCCGGTCTATGTCTCCATGGCCGGCTTCGCCTGCATACTCGTGACCTTCTTCGGCGCCGGGGTTTTCTCCAACAGCCACGACTACCTGGGGGGCAAATGAAGCTCGTCTCCCTGAGCTGGAGCCACCGAGACCGCGTCTGCGCGGCGCGCGAGGCGCTCGCCACCGTTCCCGTGGAGCGCGTGCTGCTCGAGCTCAAGACGCGCGGCTTCTCGGAGGCCGCCGCGGTGTCCACCTGCAACCGCTTCGAATTATACGCCGCCGGCGCGCCGGACAAGGCGCCCACGGCGGCCTCGCTCATCGACGTGCTCGAGGAGCTCGCGGGAGCGGCTCTCGGCCAGCAGGCCGATATCCGCGAGGACGCCGCCGCGGTCGATCATCTCTTCTCCGTCGCCGCAGGGCTCGACTCCCTCGTCGTCGGGGAGACCGAGATCCTCGGCCAGGTGAAGACCGGCTACGAGAAGGCGAAGGCCGCGGGCATGACCGGCAAGCGCCTCAACGTCCTTTTCCAGCGGGCGCTATTCGTGGGGAAAAAGGTCCGCACCGAGACCGCCATCGCCGCCGGCTCGCTGTCGGTGCCGTCCGTCGCCGTCCAGCTCGCCGAGTCGATCTTCGGCCGGCTCGAAGGCAAGTCCGCGCTGATCCTCGGCGCCGGCGCCATGTCCGAGCTCGCCGCCAAGCACCTCGCCGAGCGCGGAGTCAGCAAGCTCGCCGTCGCCAATCGCACCTGGGAACGCGCCTATCAGCTGGCCGCGCGCTATCAGGGCGAGGCGATCAAGTGGGAGGACTTCCCGGCCGAGCTCGAGCGCGCCGACGTCGTCATCTCCTCGACCGGAGCGCCGGCCGCGGTGCTCACGCACGACATCGTGTCGGCCGCCGTGCGCCGCCGCGGCGGGCGCTCGCTGTTCCTGATCGACATCGCGATGCCGCGCGACATCGAGGAATCGGTCCATAAGATCGACGGCGTCTACCTCTACCGCCTCGAGGACCTCGAGGCGATCGTCGCCAAGAACATGGCCTCGCGCGCGGAGGCCGTCGCCGCGGCGCGCCGCATCGTGGACGCGAAGACGGCCGAGTTCCGCGAGTGGGCCGGCTCGCTGTCGACCGGGCAGGAACGCAGCCTCAAGCATTCGGATTACACGGAATGAAGCTCGCTCTATCCCTGCTCATCCTCGCCGCTTCGCTGCGAGCCTCGTCCGCGCCAGCGCCGTACGGCATCCTTCTTCTCGCGCACGGCGGCGACGCCTCGTGGAACGACGAGATCGCGAGCCTTCGCGGGCGCGTCAACGCGACGGTCCCGACCGAAGCCGCCCTCGGCATGGCCGATCCCAAGAGCCTGCAGGCGGCGGTGGACCGCCTCGAAAAGCGCGGTGTGGCGCGCATCGTCGCCGTGCCCCTGTTCGTGCAGAGCCGCTCGGAGGTCCTCGATCAGACGCGCTACGCGCTCGGCCTCGCCGACAAGCCCTCCGAGGTTCTGAGGGCCGGGCTCGCGCGCATGGCCAAGGCGCACGCGCACCGCCACGGAGGCGCCGGACACTCGATGGCGTTCTCGCTTGAGCGCGTCAAGGCGCGCGAGCCGATCTCGATGTCCCGCGCGCTCGACGACCACGAGCTCGTCGGCCGCATTTTAAACGAGCGCGCGATGGCGCTCAGCCGCGGTGAAGCGGAGCGCCTCGTCCTCGTCGCGCACGGGCCCGTCGACGACGCGGCCGTGCCCGTATGGCAGGACTCGATGATGGCTCTCTGCTCCATGGCGGCCAAGGGGACGAAGATCCTCGATTGCGCCTCCGCGCTTTTGCGCGACGACGCGGCTCCCGAGATCCGCGCGGCCGCCGTCAAGGATTTCCGAGACAAGGTCTCCCGCGCCGGCAAAGGCAGCCGGGCCATCGTGCTTCCGGTGCTCATCGCGCGGGGGGGGATCGAGAAGAAGGTCGTCAAGGATCTCTCGGGCCTCGACTATGCCTGGGACGGGAAGACCTTGATGCCGCATGCCGGCTTCGACGCCTGGGTGCTCGAGCGCGCGGCGACCGCGGATCGGACGGGGCTCCCATAGTTTGACAGGCCCGCGCGGTAATTGTTATTTTGTGGTGCTTCGAGTTGATTTTTCTCAAAACTGACATAGGTAAGAAACGACAAAAATGAGCGATACCAATCCCGTTCCTGCGCCCGCGCCTGAACCCGCCCCCGCGCCCAAGCCCATCGTCAAGCCGGCCGACCTGTCGCGCGGAGACTTCCTCTGGGCCGGGTGGAGCATGCTCGCCGCCTTCTTCGCCGCCTCCGCCGCCGCGGGCGCGCGCTTCATGTTCCCCAACGTTATCTACGAGCCGTCGCAGAAGTTCAACGCCGGCCAGGCCTCGGGCTACGACCTCGGCGTCTCCACCAAGTGGCTCAACGAGCAGCGCGTCTGGATCGTGCGCACGCCGTCGGGCTTCTACGCGATGTGGGCGCGCTGCACCCACCTCGGCTGCACTCCGAACTGGTGGGGCGACCAGAACCGCTTCAAGTGCCCGTGCCACGGCTCCAACTATACGCTCGATGGCGACGTGATCGCCGGGCCCGCGCCCATGCCGCTGTGGCGCACGAAGGTGGAGCTGGCTCCGACCGGCGACCTGATCGTCGACAAGGCCGTCCTCGAGAACAAGCCCGGCAAGCGCGAGAACGCGCCCTATTTCGCGAACTACGCGTCCGCCTAAGGATCATCTGACAATGCCCACTTTAGACATCGAGAAGATCAAGAAGGAGATCATCGACTCCCAGCTGTGGCGGTCCGTATTCCGCGGCGGCGTCTGGAAGGACACGCCCCGCGACCGCGCCGGCCACATCATCGGCAACGTCTGGCTGCACCTTCACCCCGTCAAGATCCGCCCTCGCGCGCTGAAGTGGGCCTACACGTGGGGCATGGGCGGCATCTCCTTCGCGCTCTACCTGCTGCTGACTTTGACCGGCGTGGCTCTGATGTTCTACTACCGCCCGACGATCGGGCTGGCCTACCAAGACATCAAGGACCTCGAGTTCGCCGTCACGCTCGGCATGTTCCTGCGCAACGCCCACCGCTGGGCCGCGCAGGCGATGGTCGTCGCCGTCATCGCGCACATGGTGCGCGTGTTCCTCACCGGCGCGTATAAAAAGCCGCGCGAGTTCAACTGGGCCATCGGTGTTCTCCTGCTGACTTTGACCTTGTTCCTGTCGTTCACCGGCTATCTGCTCCCGTGGGACCAGCTCGCGATCTGGGCCGTCACCGTCGGCACGAACATGGCCGGCGCCACTCCGGTGCTCGGCAACGAGGGGCCGCTCGGCGCGCTCGTCGGCATGCGCATCAACAACGACGTGCGCTTCACCTTGCTCGGCGGCACGATGGTCGGAGAGAACACCTTGCTCCGCTTCTACGTCATGCACTGCGTGGCCGTCCCGCTCGTCGTCGGGATACTGCTCATCCTGCATTTCTGGCGCATCCGCAAGGACAGCTTCTCGGCGGCTCCTTACGAGGCGAACGAGGAGAAGGTGGATGTCTGGCCGCACCTCATCAAGCGCGAGTACATCGCGGCCGCGGCCACGGTGATCTTCATCATGGTCTGGTCGATCCTGCAGAACGCCCCGCTCGAAGCGATCGCCAACCCCAACGTCACCACGAACCCGTCCAAGGCGCCGTGGTATTTCGTCGGTCTGCAGGAGCTGCTCGTGTACTTCGATCCATGGATCGCCGGCGTCGTCATGCCCGGGCTGATCATCGTCGGCCTGATCGCGATCCCGTACATCGACACGAACCCGAAGGGCATCGGCTACTATGCCTGGAAGGAGCGCCCGTTCGCGAACACCTTGTTCATGCTCGGCGTCGTGATGTGGTTCGCCTTGATCTACATCGGCTACGCCTGCCGCGGGCCGAACTACGCGTGGTACTGGCCGTGGGAGTCGTGGTTCATCACCAAGCCCGCGCCGCCGCCCACGTGGAGCGTGTTCGGCCCGAAGGACGTGGGGGCCTTCTCGATGCTCATCGGCATCCCGCTGATGGGCGCGGTCTCCGCGGCCTGGCTGCTGCTGCCCAAGCTGATCCAGAAGGAGCTCGACGGCACGAAGGTGACGGGCGGCTTCCTCGGCCTCCTGGCGCTGTTCGCGGCGGCGGGCATGGCCATGGGCCGCATGGACGCGATCCAGGCGGGCTTCATGCTGTTCCTGGTCGGCGCCTCCTTCTATTACGGCTTCGTCCTGCCCCAGAGGCATATCCGGACCTTGGACTGGCCGCGCTACCTCGTCACGATGATCCTGGTGATCAGCACGATGAGCGTTCCACTCAAAATGTGCGCGAGCCTCGCGTTCAACATCAAATACGTGCTGACGATCCCTTCGATCAGCATGAACTTCTGACATGAGCTACCGAAAAGCCTTTATCGTCTCGAACGCGCTGATGCTGGCGGCCTTCGTCTGGGCCTTCGCCAAGGACTTCTACGCTCCCTGGCGGCCGTATCAGGCGAAGTACTACCAGATGGCCGCCGATGAGCTCGACAAGCAGGCGGCGGCCGAGAAGGACTCGAAGAAGGCCGACGACCTCAAGCTCGCGGCGAAGAAGATGCGCCGCTCGCCGATGGAGATCAAGCAGATCATCTCGGTCGACCTCAAACGCTTCGACCGCTGCGTGACCTGCCACGTGGGCATGGACGAGTACACGAACACCACGCTCAAGAACACCTTCACCGAGCATCCGTACAAGGCTCATCCTAAGGTGGACTCGGCGCTGATTAAGGCGCACCCGTTCTCCAAGTTCGGCTGCACCTCGTGCCATTCCGGCCAAGGCCTCGCCACGAGCGTGGAAGCGGCGCACGGCTGGGTCAAGCACTGGGAAAAGCCCATGCTGAAGGGCGTGACGATCCAGGGCGCCTGCGTGAAGTGCCACGACAACTTCGAGACCCTCAAGGGCGCGGAGATCGCGGCCCAGGGCAAGAAGCTGTTCAACAAGCACGGCTGCCAGGGCTGCCACGCGATCAACGGCTGGGGCGGCGTCGTCTCCGTCGAGCTCGGAGACATCGCCGACAAGCCGTTCGAACGCATCGCCGGCTACAACTTCAAGAAGGTCCGCATCGACGGCAAGGAGCTCCCCAACGAGCACCACGACAGCCATTGGAACCTCCAGAACTGGATCCGCGCTCATTTGGTCAACGATCCGGCCGCCGTCACGCCGAACGACCCGTTCGCGCACTACAACGCCGAGCCGATCCCGCCGTCGGGCATGCCCGACTTCCGCAGCGAGATCAGCCCCGATAGCGCTGAGGCGATCACGGCCTACCTCTCCGGCCTCACCAAGGAAGAGCTGATTCCGCACCGCTATCACGTCCCTGGGCAGCCGCCCAAGGAGCCGGCGTTGACGGGCGCGGCGAACGGCAAGCGCGTCTACGAGAAGTACGGCTGCCAGGGCTGCCACGGCCTGGACGCCAAGCTGGGCCGCCGCCGCTTCAACGCGGCGGGCGACGGCCAGAAGGAATACGACGAGAAGATGCCCGAGGCCGAGCAGCTCGAGCAGATGAACCTCGGCGCCGAGCCGACTTTGCCGAAGCTGGTGGGAACCTACACCAAGGACGAGCTCATCCATAAGATCGAGGCGGGCGTGCCCGCCTCCGACGCGAAGAAGTGGAGCCCGAAGGGGCCGATGCCGATGGTGTACATGCCGGCGTGGAAGGGGAAGATATCGAAGCAAGAGCTGGAAGACCTCGCGACCTGGCTGATCAGCATCGGCGCGAAGGACGACAGCGGGTTTTAACCGACGCCGTAACTACCTAGGGGGAATGACATGAACCGCAAACTGACTTTGATCGCCGCCGTGGCGCTTTTGGGCGCTGTGTTCGCCTCGCCCGTTCGCGCCGCCGAGATGACCGAGAAGGAGAAGGCCCTCACGAACCCGTACCCGAACGATTTCGGCCCGGAGACGCTTCCCGACGCGGTCATCAAGTCCTACCCGGCCAATGTCCAGGCGGGCTATAAGAAGATGATCAGCAACAAGGGCGGCTGCGCCCAGTGCCACTCCGCCGCGCGCCCGCTGAACAGCCGCTTCGTCGAGCCCGAAGGCGGCATGGACGACAAGAAGCAGGAGGCCTCGCTCGCCGCCCTCAAGAAGGCCCAGCCCGAGCTCTTCGCCGACGCCACCGTCTGGCAGATCGAGACCAAGGTCTGGAGCCGCTACGTCAAGCGCATGATGAACAAGCCCGGCTGCGGTATTCAAAAGGCCGACGGCAAAGCCATCTATGAGTTCCTGTCCTACGACTCGGTCAAACGCAAGACCGGCGCCAACGCGGCGTCGTGGGCCGCTCACCGCAAGGGCCTCGTCGACCAGCTCAAGGCGAAGAACCCGAAGCGCTACGACGAGCTGAAGGAAGCGAAGGACCTTTAATCGATTGATCGAAGCCTCCCGGGCCCTGCTCGTTTACGGTTACGCACCGAGCGGGCATTCCGCGGCGGCGTTCGCGATCGAAGAGGCCGGCCGAAAGGCCGGCCTCTCTTTTTCCCGGGTCGAGATCGCGGCGGACCACCATCCCGCCGCGGGCCTGGGCGTGGCCCGGAGCTATCACGGCCTTCTGCGCGCGTCTCCGGGCCTTTACGGCGCTCTCTACCGCGGCTCCTGGGCCCGCTCGGTCCTGAGAGCGGTGCGCGGCGCCTACCTGAGCCTCGGCGGCGCCCGGCGCCTGCGCGAGGGCGTGCGGCGCACGGGCGCGCAAGTCGTCGTCTGCCCTCAGGCCGCGGTCGCGGCCGTGCTCTCGGAGGCGCGGCGTCGCGGCGAGCTCGACATTCCCGTCGTTTCGGTGCTGACCGATTACGCCGTGCACCCGTTCTGGGGCGATCCTCCGGCGGATCTGATACTGGCACCTGATGAGGCGGCCGTGGACGCCCTGGCGGCGATGGGCGCGCCGCGCAGGCTCCTGAGGTCGACGGGGATACCCGTTCACCCTGCGTTCGCCTCTCCGCCTTCCCGGGCCGATGCGCGGAGAGCCCTTGCTCTGCCGTCAGCGGCGCCCGTCGCGCTTCTGACGGGCGGGGGGAAGGGCCTGGGCGGTATCGAGCGCGTGGCGAGGGCCCTGTTGGACTTAAGCCCGCGAGCGCAGCTGCTCGTGCTCTGCGGCGCAAACGATTCCTTGCGTACGGCGCTCTCATCTCATGGTGAAGCGGGCGGGCGCCTGCGCGTGTTCGGCCCCCAGCCGCCGGCATTCGTCGCCGCTTTGATGGCGGCGGCGGACATCCATATCGGCAAGCCCGGCGGGCTCAGCGCGGCCGAGAGCTTGGCCTCGGGCCTGCCCATGGTCCTCACCACCCCGCTCCCAGGCCAGGAGGAGGCCAACGCGAGGCGCCTGGTCGCCGCCGGTGCAGCGCTCGACGGGGGCCTTCCGGAAAGCGCCGCGCATGTCTCCGCGCGTCTGCTGAACGCCCCCGAGGCCCTGGAAGCCGCTCGTCGCGCCGCGATCCTGGCGGGGAGGCCCGGCTCGGCCGCGCGCGTCGTAGCCGAGATCGCCGCTCTGCTGAGCGTTGACCGCCCCCGCCGATTCCTGTTACAATGACCCGTGCCCGCAACAAAGACCAAGGCCGTCGCCGTCGGTGACAAGGCCCCCAATTTTTCCGCCGCCGATGAGACCGGCCGCACCTGGTCGCTCAAGGCGCTCAAAGGCAAGACCGTCGTCCTCTATTTCTATCCGAAGGACAACACCTCGGGCTGCACGACCGAGGCCTGCGACTTCCGCGACCATTACGACGCGTTCGTCAAAAAGGGTGCGCGCATCCTCGGCGTGAGCCCGGACGCGGCGAAGTCCCACGCCAGCTTCAAGGCCAAGCACGGCCTGCCCTTCCCGCTTCTCGTCGACGAGGACAAGGAGATCTGCCACGCGTACGGCGTGTGGAAGGAAAAGTCCCTTTACGGCCGCAAGTTCATGGGCGTGGTGCGGTCGACCTTCGTGATCGGTCCGACCGGCCGCATTCTACAGGCCGAGCGCAAGGTGTCGGTCGCCGGCCACGCCGAAGCCATCCTGGAGGCCGTCTAATGCCCGCTCCCCAGAACGACGCCCGCCGAGCCGCCCTCGTCAAAGGCGCGTCGAAGGCCAAGATCAAGGCGCTGATCAATCTCAACGCCTGCACCGGCTGCGAGGTCTGCATCGCCGTGTGCCCGGTGCCGCAATGCATCGAGAAGTTCGGAGAGGACCCGGCCAACACCGGCGTCTACGTCAACTACGACATCTGCATCGGCTGCAACCTGTGCGCGAAGGACTGCCCCTGGGACACCATCCGCATGGTCCCGACCGCGACGGTCGCCGGCGATCAGACCTCGCTCGACTCCCAGCTCGATCACGATCACGCCGTCTATCTGAACCCCGCGCTCGTGCCCGAGGAGATCCGCGGCTTCGTGAACAAGGCCCCGAAGACCGACCCGGTCGTCCTCGAGCTGTTCGGCAAGCAGAACCCCGTCGTCCCGGGGCTGATGAGCCCGAAGTAAGCTGCCTAAATTGATCGCGCTGGTGCGTCGCCCAAGCCCGGAGATCGCCCGCTGTGAGCTCTCATTCATCGGCAGGCGCCCGATCGACTTCGCGCTGCTGAGCTCCCAGCACGAGCAGTACTGCGCCGCGCTAGCACGGCTGGGCGCGGACGTGCGCTATCTGCCGGAGCTTCCCAAGCATGCCGACGGAGTATTCGTCGAGGATGCCGCCGTCGTCCTCGACGATGTAGCGATCCTGGCCCGCCCCGGAGCCGAGTCGCGGCGTCAGGAGGTCGCCAGCGTGG